>NZ_JAMAYF010000060.1:0-483 GCF_023712445.1 Curtobacterium sp. P97
GGGTGTCGACGACGCCGTCGTCCCCGCGCCGGGCGGCCACGGCCAGCATCGTGGGGCTGCTGGTGGCCAGCACCCGGGCCCGGAGCTCGGCCAGCACGGCGGGGAGCTCGTCGAGGTGGGCGCCGGGGAGGGCCAGCACCGAGGTGGTGGACCGCTGCGGCCCCGCCGTCCAGCTCGACCACCCTGCACGGACGACGGCGCCGGGCTCGGGGTCGTCGCCGAGCAGGCCCAGCACGCCGACGACGGCGTCCTCGGGCGTGACGGGCACCGCGCGCAGCCCGGCCCTGCGCAGCCGGCGCACCACCCGGCGCGCAGAGTTGGCAAGGTCGGTCTGCAGGGTCGAGGTGTCGGCGTCGGGGTCTGCGTCGGGCACGCGGAGCACCTGCAGGGCGACCCAGCACCGCCGGGCCGCGGGCACCGCACCCCCGGTGAGCTCGCGGTAGGACAGCGCCGCCGGGCCGTCGCCGGGCAGCGCCGGGTGGG
>NZ_JAMAYF010000061.1:0-481 GCF_023712445.1 Curtobacterium sp. P97
TGCCGGCGCTGGGCGAGAGCGTCACCGAGGGCACCGTCACCCGGTGGCTCAAGGCCGAGGGCGACACCGTCGAGGTCGACGAGCCGCTGCTCGAGGTCTCCACCGACAAGGTCGACACCGAGATCCCCTCCCCCGCGGCGGGCACGCTCACGAAGATCCTGGTCGGCGAGGACGAGACCGTCGAGGTCGGCGCGCAGCTGGCCGTCATCGGCGGTGGCTCCGGTGGCTCCGGCGGCGGTTCGGCCCCCGCCGCGGCCGAGCCCGCGCGGGAGGCCCCGAAGCAGGAGGCCCCGAAGCAGGAGGCCCCGAAGCAGGAGCAGGCCCAGCCGACCCCGGTCGAGGCCGAGACCGACAACGCCACCCCGGGCGGCGACTACGGCTCCAGCGGGGCGCTGCCCGCTGGTTCGCCCACGTCGCAGCCGGCACCGCAGGTCGCGCCCCAGGCGCCGGCCGCTGCGCCGGCCTCCTCGTCGCCGTCGTC
>NZ_JAMAYF010000062.1:0-481 GCF_023712445.1 Curtobacterium sp. P97
GGTGCGACACCACGAGCGCGGGGCGGGCGATGCGGTCACCGGGGCGTCGTCGTCCGCCGTGGTGGTGAGCAGGTCGGCCAGGTGCACGACGCCCGCGATCTGGTCGTCGGCGGTGAGCACGGGGTAGCGGGAGTGCCCGGTGGCCATGACCTCCCGCAGGTGGCCCAGGGTGTCGGCGTCGGCGACCGTGCCGACCCGGTGCCGCGGGATCATCGCGTGCTCGGCGTCCTGCTCGGGGAAGTCGATGATCCGGTCGAGCAGCACCGACAGCTCGGCCGGCAGGTCACCGCTGGCGCGGGAGTCCTCGACGATGCTGTCGAGGTCGCGGGCGGTCGCCGAGTGCTCGACGTCGTGCACCGGTTCGATGCGCAGCGCGCGCAGCAGCAGGTTCGACGCCTGGTCGAAGAACCAGATGAGCCAGCCGAAGAGCTTGAGGTAGAGCACCGTCGAGGTGGCCAGCCAGCGCGAGACCGGTTCGGGC
>NZ_JAMAYF010000063.1:0-479 GCF_023712445.1 Curtobacterium sp. P97
GTCCCCCGGCCGAGCAGCTGCTCGGTGAGGGCGGTGACGTCGGCGAGATCACCCCGCTCGTCGAGGTCGTCGCGGACGAACCCCAGCAGCGAGCGGACGGCGGTCTCGGCCGGTACGAGAGCGGCGGTGACCGGGTCGAAGAGCTCACCGGTGAGCCCCGCGCGGGCGGCCTTCCAGCGGGCGGCGCGCAGCACCTCGGGCCGGATCTGCGGCGCCGGGGCGGTGTCTCGGGCCAGCACGGCGACCAGCGAGCGGCACAGCGCGGCGTGCAGGACGACGTCGTCCAGGTCGGTGCAGACGTCGGCGCCGCGGAACTCGACGGTGGGCACGTGGGTGGAGGGGCGCAGGTCCCAGTAGAGCTGCGAGCCGTCGGGCACCATGCCGCTGGCGACGAGCTGGGCCACCACGGCGCGGTAGCCGTCGGCGTCGCCGAGGGCCTCGGGCGGGCCGGAGACCGGCCAGCGCGACCACCAGACGGT
>NZ_JAMAYF010000064.1:0-478 GCF_023712445.1 Curtobacterium sp. P97
GGGCCAGCGCGGGGACGGCGATCCGGGCGGTGCGGGAGGTCGTCATGGCCGGCAGCGTAGGGCTCAGGGGGTGGGCAGCGCGGGACCCTGCACGGGCGCCTCGGTGGGCGTCGGACGGTCGTCGTCCCCGGTCGGCAGCGGGTCGACGTAGGTGCGCTCGATGGTGACCTCCGAGCGGCCCAGGCCGCCGAGGGTGATCTCGTCGTAGGCGGTGAGCTCGCCGGTGGTCGGGTCGAGGTAGAGCACGGTGCAGGCGAGCGGCGTGGGGTCCTCGCCCTGCAGCCCGCGCAGCCCCGCGCCGCCGGTGGAGCCCTCAACCATCAGGCGGGTGCCGTCCTCGAGCACCGAGACCTCGCGCTCGTGGGTGTGCCCGGCCAGCACCAGCGGGACGACGCCGTCGAGCGGGGGCACCTGGTCCGGCTCGTGCACCATCGCGATGTCCGGCGGGTCGGTGAGGGCCCCGATGTAGTCGGCCAGC
>NZ_JAMAYF010000065.1:0-478 GCF_023712445.1 Curtobacterium sp. P97
GAGCTGACCCTCGCCGTCCACGTGCTGGGGCCGCACCTGATCACCGCGCTGCTGGCCGACGTCCTGACCCCCGACGCCGCGGTCGTGTGGATGTCCTCGGGCGGCATGTACGGCGCCGGGCTGCGCGCCGATGACCTCGAGTTCACCGCGGGCGAGTACAGCGGGGTGCGCGCCTACGCCCGCACCAAGCGCATGCAGGTCGTGCTGGCCGCCGAGTGGGCGCGCCGGTTGCCGGGTGCGCACGTGTACTCCACGCACCCGGGCTGGGTGGCCACCGACGGGGTCACCGCGTCGATCCCGGGGTTCGGCAAGGTCATGGCCCCGCTGCTGCGCACCCCCGCCGACGGCGCGGACACCACCGTCTGGCTGGTGGCCACCCGCCCGGCGTCGCGGTCGCCGCACTTCTGGCACGACCGGGCACAGCGGCCCTCGACGCTGGGCTGGGAGCGCGGCCAGGACCCGGGCACGGTGCGCCGCT
>NZ_JAMAYF010000066.1:0-477 GCF_023712445.1 Curtobacterium sp. P97
CGCGCACCGCGACGAACTCGCCGAACCGCGGGTAGCGCCGGGCGAGGGCCGCGGCGTCGAGGCCGTGCTCCTTGCCCCAGTGCGGGCGTCCGCCCACCTCGGCGGCCATCGCCTCGAAGGTCGCGAAGTAGTCGGTCGGGTCGCTGCGCCGCGGCACGTGGACGGCGACGTAGGCGACGTCTCGGCCCGAGGCGGTCGAGAGCGGGACGTCGTCGGCGGCGGCGTAGCGCACCTCGGTCGGGATCGGCAGGCGCCACCCCCGGGCGGCGGTCTGCCGCTCGAACTCGCGCAGCAGGGCGGGGACGGCGTCGCGCGGCACGGCGTACTCGGTCTCGCGGAAGCGGAACCGGCGGGTGGACACGAACACGCGGTGCGAGAGGTCGGTGGCCGTGCGCGGGGTGAGGGCGGTGGAGGCGAACCGGGCCAGCGGCGGCACCAGCGCGGGCACGGCCCGGCCGGCGGCGATCAGCCCGCTGT
>NZ_JAMAYF010000067.1:0-475 GCF_023712445.1 Curtobacterium sp. P97
CCTCGGTGCGGCACTGGCTGACGTTCACGAACGGCGGGAACGGCGAGGCACCGCGGTCGACGAAGCCTGCGCTGAACAGCTCGTGGTCGCGGTGGAACGTGCGGGCGGTGGTCCAGGTGACCCCGTGCGGGGCGACCTGCACGCCGACGGAGTCCCAGACGTCGAGCACGTCGCGCTGCTGGCAGATCGCCTTGGACCCGACCAGGTCGCGCTCGGGCCGGGCATCGAGGACGACGACCGGCAGCCCCCACCGGGCCAGCAGCAACGCCGTGGTCTGGCCCACCGGCCCGGCCCCGACGACGCACGGGGGCGGTCATGACTGCAGCTGGTCCCAGACCTCGCGGTCGCGCTCGGCGGTCCAGATGACCGGGCGCTCGATGCCGGAGAACTCGTCCCACAGGCGCGAGACGTCGAAGGGCAGGCAGTGCTCGAAGATCGGCCAGTGCCCGAACTTCGGGGCCAAGGCGGCGTGGGT
>NZ_JAMAYF010000068.1:0-475 GCF_023712445.1 Curtobacterium sp. P97
TCCATCAGCAGCGTTTCGTAGTCGAGCTCGTTCGGCACATCGTGCTGGCGCGCGAACGCGCCGACGATTTCCGGCAGCAGCGCGTGCGCGGCTTCGAGCGACAGCCAGCCTTCGCGCTCGACTTCCCACAGCAGCGCGACGGCCGCCGGCGACAGCGGGTCGCGCGACGAACTGACGACGTTCGTCACCGCCTGCTGGAATTCCTTCGAGAAGCGCTCCGGATGCAGTTCGCTGACGAAAAACTGCGCGATTTCGTCCGGCGCGTCTTCATGCGCATACGCGCGGCCCGTCATGCCGAGCTTGTCGAGCGGGTAACGGCCGTTCAGGCGGAAGCCGAGCGGACGCAGGATGCGCGTGAACGCCGCCTCGCCCGGCGGCAGCGCGCCCGTGTGCGGCCAGCGCACCGTGCGCAGCGCGCCGTGGTCGAAATAGACCGAGCCACCGTTTTCGATCGCCTCGGCCGTGTACGCGCGGC
>NZ_JAMAYF010000069.1:0-475 GCF_023712445.1 Curtobacterium sp. P97
GGCGATCGGCTACGAGGTCGCCCACGTCGGGCTCAACCAGTGGAACGGTGTCGCGATCGTGTCCCGGGTGGGCATCGACGACGTCCAGGTCGGCTTCGAGGGCATGCCCTCGTGGTCGAGCAAGGAGGGCGTCGACCCGGCGCCCGAGGCCCGGGCCATCGCCGCCACCTGCGGCGGGGTGCGGATGTGGTCGCTGTACGTGCCCAACGGCCGGCAGCTGGGTGACCCGCACCTGGCCTACAAGCTCGACTGGCTGGCGGCGCTGCGGGAGAACGCGGCCGGCTGGCTGGCCGCCGACCCGCAGGCCCAGATCGCGCTCACCGGCGACTGGAACATCGCCCCGCAGGACGACGACGTCTGGGACATGGCGGTCTTCGCCCACTCCACGCACGTCAGCCCGCCCGAGCGCGCCGCCTTCGCCGCGGTGGTCGAGGCCGGCTACGCCGACGTCGTGCGCCCGCACACCCCCGGCGAG
>NZ_JAMAYF010000006.1:0-219850 GCF_023712445.1 Curtobacterium sp. P97
GCCACGGTGCCACGGTGCCACGGTGCCACGGTGCCACGGTGCCACGGTGCCACGGTGCCACGGTGCCACGGTGCCACGGTGCCACGGTGCCACGGTGCCACGGTGCCACGGTGCCACGGTGCCACGGTGCCACGGCGCGACGGCACGGGTAGGGCGCGGGCGCGGCGTCCAGCATGCGCGCACGGCGTCGTCGTGCTGTCGCGCCGTGGCGCGTGGTGCTCGCGCGCAACACGAAGCACGTCGCGCCAGGCGTTCACGTGGTTCGAGGTGCGTCTGGCTGTGCGCGTACTGCAGGCGCGAGCCGCGGTCACGGCCGGCAGGCGCGGTGTGGGACCGCCGGGAACGCTCGCCGGTCGAGGTGGCAGCGTCGCGCCGCCCGACGGCGCGGCAGCGCACCGTGCGACGCAGCCGCGGTGCGCGGTCCGCGGTGCGCGGTGCGCCGGTCGTGGTGCGCGGGCTGTGAGGTGCACGGGCTGCGAGGTGCGCAGGCCGTGGTGCGCGGGCCGTGGTGCGCGATGCTCGCGCACAACGGAGAGCACGTCGCACCGCGTGATTCCACGGCGCGACGTGCTCCCGGTTCTGCGGGACCGCAGCGGGTGCCGGACGCCGGCGGCCGGCGCTGGCCGGGAGCGCCGATGGCTGCACCGGTCGCAGGGCGGCCCAGCGGCGGCGCGCGGCGACAGCGGCTCAGCGCCGGCACGGCGACGCCGCGGCGCTACGAGCCGTTGCGGTGCGGCCAGCGACCGTCGGCGGTGAACGAGGGGTCGCGCTTCTTCCGCATGTAGTCCTGGAACGAGGTGGCCTGCTCGGCACACCAGCCGACCTGCTTGCGGTGCAGCTCCTCGGCGGAGACACCGAGCTCCTCTGGGTACTTCGCCGCGATGGCCTGCGCGACACGCCCGGCAGCGATCGCGTCCGCGGCGGCGTCGTGGGCGTCGGACAACGTCACGCCGTAGAGCTCGGACGCTGCCTCGAGCGTGCGCTTGCCCTTGCGGTAGGTGTCGAGCGCCTTGTCCATCACGAGCGGGTCGACGACGTTGCCGATGACAGGGGAGGCGATGCCGTGCCGTCGGGCCTCGCGGTCGAGCACCGTCAGGTCGTACGGAGCGTTGTAGATCACGAGCGGGATGCCGCGCGCGAACACGGCCTCGACCGCTGCCACGATCTCGGCGACGACCTCGCCGGCCGGGCGCCCCTCGGCCTGGGCGCGCTCGGTCGTGTAGCCGTGCACGGCGGCAGCGCCCTCGGGGATAGCGATCCCGGGATCGGCGATCCAGGCACCCTCCGCGATGGAGCGTCCGGTCATGTCGATCAGGCCGACGTGCGCCGTGACGATGCGGGCGGTCTCGACGTCGACGCCGGTGGTCTCGAGGTCGAACACGCCGAGCGCGTGCCACCAGGGACGACCGCTCAGGTCCTGCACGGCCGGGGCGGCGGGTGCGGGCGTGTCGAGCGCTGCTGGGGAGTACGTCACGGCACGAGGCTAACGGGACGGTCCGACACGCTCCACGCGACCCGCCTGGCGGGCACGCAGCGACCCGCCCGCGTCCTGGTCGACGAGCGCGGCCGGTGCGCCCCGGTCGATGCGCCGGACGCGGCGACGAGCCGGTGGTGAGCCACCCGGCGGGGGCGAGTCGAGCCTCCAGGCCGGCAGCGCCTCCCCGACGGACGGTCGCCCTCCGACGGACGGTCGCCCCCCGACGGGCGGTCGCTCTCCGACGGACGGTCGCCCTCCGACGGACGGTCGCCCCCGACCGGAGGCCGCCGGCCGGCGCTCGCTACACGCCGACCGGCGCGCCCACGTGCAGCCAGTAGAACGACTGCGTCCCCATGGTGAGGGTGACGTTGCCGTCCTCGTCGAACGCGGGGAACGACCCGCCGCCGAACAGGTCGTACAGCGGCCGTCCGGCGAACTCCGGCGCCGAGATCGTCACCGACGTCGGGTTGGTGGCGAAGGAGAACACGCAGAGGACGTCCTCGGCGGACGGGCCGAACTGCTGCCCGGACCCCTCCCACGACCGGACGAACGCGAGCACCGAGTCGTTGGTGGTGTCCTGCACGTGCAGCGAGCCCAGGCCGAAGACCGGGTGCGCCTTGCGGACGTGGATGACGTTGCGGACCCAGTGCAGCAGGGAGCGGGACTGGGCGAGCTGCGCCTCGACGTTGACCTGCGCGTAGTTGTAGACGAGCGACTGCACGACCGGCAGGTACAGCTTGCCCGGGTCGGCGGTCGAGAAGCCCGCGTTGCGGTCCGGGGTCCACTGCATCGGCGTGCGCGAGGAGTCGCGGTCCGGCAGCCAGATGTTGTCGCCCATGCCGATCTCGTCCCCGTAGTACAGGAACGGCGACCCGGGCAGCGAGAACAGCAGGGCGTGGATGAGCTCGAGCTCGGCCCGTGAGTTGTCGAGCAGGGGAGCGAGACGACGACGGATGCCGATGTTCGACCGCATGCGCGGGTCGTAGCCGTACCAGCCGTACATCGCCTGGCGGTACTCCTCGCTGACCATCTCGAGCGTGAGCTCGTCGTGGTTGCGGAGGAACACCCCCCAGGCGGCCTTCTCGGGGACGTCGAGGGTCTCGGACAGGATCGCCTTGAGCTCGGCGGCGTGCTGCGCGCGGAGCGAGTAGAAGATGCGCGGCATCACCGGGAAGTCGAACGCCATGTGGCACTCCGGCTCCTCGTCGGTGCCGAAGAACGCGGCGGTCTCACGCGGCCACTGGTTCGCCTCGGCGAGCAGGACACGCCCGGGGTACTCGTCGTCGACCATGGCCCGGAGCTTCTTGATGAACTCGTGGGTCTCCGGCTCGCCCTCGCCGTTGCCCTCCTCGGACTCGAAGAGGTAGGGGATGGCGTCGAGCCGCAGCCCGTCCACACCGAGGTCGAGCCAGTGCCGCACGACGTCGTAGACGGCCTCGACCACGGCCGGGTTCTCGAAGTTGAGGTCGGGCTGGTGCGAGAAGAACCGGTGGAAGAAGAACTGCCGGCGGACCGGGTCGAAGGTCCAGTTCGACTCCTCGGTGTCCACGAAGATGATGCGGATGTTCTCGTAGTGCTCGTCGGTGTCACGCCACACGTAGAAGTCGCCGTAGGGGCCGTCCGGGTCCTCGCGGGACTGCTGGAACCACTCGTGCTGGTCGGAGGTGTGGTTGATCACCATGTCGATGACGATGCGCATGTTCCGCTCGTGCGACTTCGTGACGAGCTCGCGGAAGTCGTCGAGCGTGCCGAACTCGGGCAGGATCGCCCGGTAGTCGGAGATGTCGTACCCGCCGTCGCGCATCGGCGACTGGAAGAACGGCGGCAGCCAGATGGCGTCGACGCCGAGCCACTGCAGGTAGTCGAGCTTGCCGATGACGCCCTGGATGTCCCCGATGCCGTCGCCGTTCGAGTCGACGAACGAGCGGATCATGCACTCGTAGAAGACCGAGCGCTTGTACCACTGCGGGTCCAGGGTCAGGCCGGGCAGCTGGATCGGGGCCGTGAAGGTCAAGCGTGCTCCTCGTCGTCGGCGGGCCGGCGGCGTGGCCCGACCACGGCCACAGTAGGCGTGTGCTCCTGCTGCTGTCCGCGGGTCGCCGTGACGACCGCGTCACGTGGCCGGACGGGAGGCGCGACACCCCTCCACAGCGTCCCTCCCGTCCGTCGTCCTCCACAGCGGGGCGCGGGGCGCACCCCGCCCGGTCGCCGCTTCGTAGACTGGCCGCGATGCAACCACCCGTGATCTCCCCGTACCAGTCGCTCGTCGCCGCGACGCCGGTCGTGCACCGGGCCGTGACCCTCGACGGCCGCACCACGCACTACTGGGAGTACGGGCCGGCCGACGCCACCGAGACGGTCCTCGCCGTGCACGGGTTCCGCGGCGACCACCACGGACTCGAGACGATCGCCGCCCACCTCCGGGGCGTCCGCGTGGTCGTCCCCGACCTGCCCGGCTTCGGGATCTCCGACCCGCTGCCGGTCTCCGACGTCGACGCCTACGTCGGGTGGCTCACCGGGTTCCACCGCGCGCTCGCCCTGGGTCCCGAGACCGTGGTGCTCGGACACTCCTTCGGGTCGATCGTCACGGCGGCCACCGTCGCGGCCGGCCTCGACACCCGGCTGCTCGTGCTGGTGAACCCGATCGCGGCACCCGCGCTGCAGGGGCCCCGGGCCGTCGGCACCGGCATCGCGATCGGCTACTACCGGGCCGGCGCGGTGCTCCCCAGGCCGCTCGGACTCGGGCTGCTCCGGAACCGCGCGATCGTGCGGGCGATGAGCCTCGCCATGCTGAAGTCACGCGACCGCGACCTGCGGCGATGGGTGCACGACCAGCACGACCGGTACTTCTCGGCGTTCGCGGACCGCACGAGCGTGCTCGAGGCGTTCCGCACCTCGGTCACGCACGACGTGTCCGAGTACGCCGACCGCATCGACGTCCCCGTGCTGCTGGTCGCCGCGGAGCACGACGACATCACGGCGCTGCCCGAGCAGCGTGCACTCGCTTCCCGACTCCGCGACGCCGAGCTCGTCGTGGTGCCCGACGTGGGACACCTCGTGCACTACGAGACGCCCGGAGCCGCCGCCGACGCGGTGCTCCGTCGCATGGCCGAGCCGACGGCCCGCCGTCGTGCCGGACGTGGGAACCCGCGCAGGACGAGGTCCACCGCACCGCAGCAGGCTCCCGACACGTCGGCGGCGTCACCGTCGGCCGGCGGCACCCCGGGGGAGTCCGCGTCGTGAGGCACCTGCGGATCGGCATCGACTGCCGGTACGTCCGGATCGGTCGGCACGACGGCATCAGCCGCTTCACCGCCGGCGTCGTCGCGCACCTGCCCGACCGGCACGACCACGTCCTGCTCGTGCACGACGAACGGCAGCTCGCGTCGCTGCCCGACGGCATCCCGTGGGAACGCATCCCGGCCCCGACGGACGCGGGGGAGCCGCTCGTGGCCCGGACGGTGAACCGGCTCGGTCTCGACGCGGTCTTCTCACCGATGCAGACCATGGGGTCCCGCGGCCGCCGCTACGCCCTCGTGCTCACGCTGCACGACCTCATCTACTACCGGAACCGCACGCCTCCGCGGGAGTTCTCGTGGCCGATCCGGCTCGGTTGGCGGCTCTTCCACCTGAGCTGGGCGCCGCAACGCCTGCTGCTGAACGGCGCGGACGGCGTCGTGACGGTGTCCGAGACCACCGCGGGGCTCATCGAGCGACACCGTCTGACGAAGCGCCCCGTCACGGTGGCGTACAACGCGGCCGACCCGGCCGTGCCCCGCGAGCCCGACGGGAGCCGTGCGCGGACGCTCGTCTACATGGGGTCGTTCATGCCGTACAAGAACGTCGAGACGCTCGCGGCCGCACTGCCCCTGCTCGGAGCCGACTGGACGCTGCACTGCATGTCGCGGGTGTCCGACGCGGACCGACGACGGCTCGAGGCCCTGGCGCCGCCCGGGGCGATCGTCTTCCACGACGGTGCCTCCGACGACGAGTACCTGGCGACCCTGCGCGGGGCGACGGCGCTGGCGACGGCCTCGTTCGACGAGGGCTTCGGCATCCCCCTGGTCGAGGCGATGGGTGTGGGGACCCCGGTGGTCGTCAGCGACGTCCCGATCTTCCGCGAGATCGGCGGGGACGCGGCCGAGTACTTCGACCCGTCGTCGCCGTCCGCGGTGGCAGCGGCGGTGCGGCGACTCGAGGACCGCTGGGACGAGGCATCGCGGGCCTCGCTCGAGCGGGCGGCCCGGTTCCGGTGGCAGGACTCGGCGGAACAGGTGACCCGGGCCGTCGAGCGCGCGGTGCAGGACCGAGAGCAGCGCTGACCGGGACCGGCGCACGAGTGGTGGGGCGCCGACAGCAGCGGTGTCGTCAGGACGGCTGACGCGAGGTCACCTCGGCGCCGGGGAAGACCCCGTGCGTCTCACGTTGTGCGACGTCCATGATCGCGGCGAGGGCCACACCGGTGCCGACCGTGGCGAGCTCGACGCGCTGCGCGTCCGGCTCGTCCGACGGTGCCCCCGGACCCCAGTCGCTGCGCACCGCGACGACCCCGCCGATCGCCGCGACCGAGCGAGCGACCTCGAGCCGCTGTCGCGTGACCTCGGCGTCCGTCGTGACCCCGACCACCAGGGTGTCGAAGCGGGCCTCCGCCGACACGACGACTCCGCTGCCGTCCGCGTCGGCCGCCGCGGCGCTCAGGGCGCGGACGAGGTCGACCTGCTGACCGGGCGACAGGTCCGGTGACGCCTCGACGACGGCGGACACCCGGTAGGCCGCGAGGGAGTCGCGCGTGGTCTCCTCGTCACGGACGGCGAGCACGCCCGGTACGTCGGCCGCCGCGGTCCGGAACCGGTCGAGCGCTGCCTGGGGTCGCGGGAACACCCCGCCGACCCCGGTCTGGATGCTGCCGACGATCGTCGACAGGACGACGGCGATGACGACGCCGACCGCGACGAAGGACAGCGTGATGACGGTGCCGCGTCGGAGTCGTTGGCCGGTGGACGGCCGGGTGACGGAGGCCGTGTCCGGGCCGAACGCCCGGTCGAGGTCGTCGGACGAGTCGACTCGGTCGTCCACCGGTCCCTGGTTCGTCACGGCCCCTCCTCGCGCACGGGTGCGAGCACCACCGGACGGTGGTCGGGCCGCCCGTGGACCGGAGCCTAGTCCGAGCGGGCCCCCGCGCTCGCGGAGCCGCAGGTAACGGTCCGGTACCGGTCCACCGTCCGGTGCCGGTCCACCGTGCGCGACGGGCCGCCGCCCGCGCTACCGGCGCTCGAGCGGGTTCTGCTCGGCGAAGGACTCATCGTCCGTCTGCTCCGAGACCTCGTCGAGCGGGTCGTCGAAGCGGACGAGCTCGGCACGGAACCGCTCGGGGTCCCAGCGGAAGGAGTGCACGGACCCGTTGCGGATCGGCGTCGTGTACCGGTCCGCCGTGCCGGGAGCCGCGGCGTTGACGACGGCCCGGATGACGGCACCGTGCGTGGCGACCACGACCGACCCCGCGTCGAAGCGGACGGCGATCTCGGCCAGCGTCTCGGTCGCCCGTGCGAGCAGCGCGGAGCGGGACTCCCGTCCGGGGACGTCGTCGTGCGGGTAGCGCTGGGCGACCTCGGTGTCGGTGAGCCCCTCGGCCTCGCCGTACGAGCGCTCCGCGAGACCCGGGTGGGTGGCTGGCTCCGGCAGCCCGAGGTGGCGGGCGATGATCGCGCCGGTCTCGAACGCGCGTGACAGCGGTGACGCGACGACCGCGTCGAACCGTCGGCGACCGAGGAGCAGCGCGGTGGCCGCGGCCTGGGAACGTCCGGTGTCGTTGAGGGGGATGTCGGTCGATCCCTGGATGCGCCGCTGCGCGTTCCAGTCGGTCTCGCCGTGCCGGACCAGGGTGAGGAGCGTCGTCACCCGTCGATCCTGCCAGAGCGCTCCGGAGCAGCCGACACCGGAGCAGCCGACTCCGCAGCAGCCGACACCGGAGCAGCCGACTCCGCAGCAGCCGACACCGCAGCGGACGACTCCGCAGCGGGCGGCGCCGGTGCAGCCGACGCCGCGGCGGACGGGACGAGCCGCGCAGCCAGTGCCTCGAGCGTCTCCGTGGTGCCGGCGTCGAGCTTCGCCACCGCGCGCCGGTCGCTGCGGGTGGCTCCCCGGTTCACGATGACGACCGGGAGCTTCCGCCGGGTGGCGTGGTCGACCAGTCGGACGCCGGAGTTCACGGTGAGCGACGAGCCCACGACGAGCAGCGCGTCGGCGTCCGCGACGATCGAGACGGCCTCGCGGAACTTCTCGGCGGGCACGAACTCGCCGAAGAACACGACGTCCGGCTTCAGCACCCCGCCGCACACCGAGCAGTCGGGCACCCGGAAGCGCTCCACGTCGGTGATCTCGACGTCGCCGTCCGGCTGCAGCTGCACCGTGCCCGGCTCGTCGATCCAGGGGTTCTCGCGATCGAGCACACCGGCGAGGTCGGCACGCGAGAACACCTGCCCGCACGTCAGGCAGACCGCGCGGTCCATCGAGCCGTGGATCTCCACGACCCGCCGGGACCCGGCGCGGAGGTGCAGGCCGTCGACGTTCTGCGTGACGACCCCGGTGACGATGCCGGCGTCCTCGAGGGCGGCGAGCGCGCGGTGACCGGTGTTCGGCCGGGCGGCGGCGAAGGTGCGCCACCCCAGGTGCGAACCGGCCCAGTAGCGCTGGCGCTTCGCCGGGTCGGAGCGGAACTCCTGGAAGGTCATCGGCTTCCGCACCACCCGGCCCGCGCCGCGGTAGTCGGGGATGCCGGAGTCGGTGCTCAGCCCGGCGCCGGAGAGCACGGCGACGCGCTTGCCCGTCAGCAGCTCCACGACGCGGTCGAGCTCGTCCGTCATCGGGTCGGTCAGCACGTCGTCCACGGTACCCTCAACAGCCGAACGCCCAGCCGCCTTCCCACGAAACGAGCCCCGTGCACCCCGTCCGCATCGACTCTCTCGACGACCCCCGACTCGACGACTTCGCCCGGCTCACCGACGTGGCGCTGCGGCGGGTCACGGAGCCCGAGGGCGGGCTGTACATCGCCGAGTCGAACACGGTCATCGAGCGCGCGGTCCGCGCCGGGCACGTCCCGCGGAGCGTCATCGTGCAGGAGAAGTGGCTCGACAGCGTGCTGCCCCTGGTGGCGGACCACGACGGCCCGGTCTTCGTCGGACCGGATGCGCTGCTCGAGGACCTCACCGGCTTCCGGATGCACCGGGGTGCCCTCGCCGCGATGCACCGACCGGAGCTGCCGTCGGTGGCCGACGTGGTCCGGGACGCGAAGGTCGTCGTGGTGCTCGAGGACGTCGTCGACCACACCAACGTCGGCGCGGTGTTCCGCAGCGTCGCCGGCCTCGGGGCGGACGCGGTCCTGGTGAGCCCGCGCTGCGCGGACCCCCTGTACCGCCGGAGCGTCCGGGTGAGCATGGGCACGGTGCTCCAGGTGCCGTGGACCCGCATCGGGGAGTGGCCGGCCGCCGGCGAGGAACTCCGCGCGCAGGGCTTCCACCTCGCCGCGATGGCGCTCACCGACCGCTCGGTCGACCTGGACGCGTTCGTCGCCGACGTCCCCGAGCGGGTCGCGCTCGTGATGGGCACGGAGGGGCAGGGCCTGACCGACGCCGCGATCGCCTCCGCCGACACGACGGTCCGCATCCCGATGGCGCACGGCGTCGACTCGCTCAACGTGGCGGCGGCGAGCGCGGTGGGGCTCTGGGCGGTCACGCACGCGCAGCGCGCTGCACGTCCGACCACCTGACCAGCTGACCGCTCGTCGACGGCCCGGCGTACCGCTTCAGGCAGCGCCGGCCGGGAGGCCCGTGCCGACCCCGTCGCGCAGCCAGCGGTCCGCCGTGGTCACCAGTGCTCGGTCGGTGCCGGTCCCGCCGGTCAGGCACAGGCCGACGGGTGCGTCGTCGACGGTGAGCGCCGGCACGCTCAGGGAGGGCACCCCGCCCACGCTCGCGAGCGCGGTCATGGTGGTCGTCGCGGTGCGGACGCGCTCGAGCTCCTCCGCGCCGGCGCCGAGCGACGGGGCCGGGCCCGGAGCGGTCGGCGTGACGAGCACCCGGTCGACCAGGGCCGCTCGGATCGCCGCCCGGACCCCCGGGAAGCGCCGGAGGGCCTCCGCGACGAGGTCCGGCGGGTTCGCGGCGGCCGCGGCGAACCGCTGCCCGACGACGGCCCCGAGGGCGCCGGGGTGGGCCGCGATCCACTTCCCGTGCGCCGCCGTCGCCTCGGCACCCTGCACGAGCCGCAGGAGCTCGCGGAGGTCGTCGAGCGCGGGGAGCCCGAGGTCGTCGAGCGTCACGACCGGCAGGTCACCGACGACGGCGTGGACGGCGTCCTGCGTCGCCGGGTCCGCGGCGGCGAGGAGCTCCGCGAGCACGACCGGCGCCCCGGACTCCGACACGGGGTGCGACCCGTGCGGCACCGAGGCGTCGAGGGCCCGGACCATGGTGTCGGCGTCCCTGGTCAGCCACCCGACGGTGTCGAACGACGGCGCGAGCGGCAGCAGTCCGGCGCGGTCGACGACGCCGTGGGTCGTCCGCAGGCCCCAGAGCCCCTGGTACGAGGCGGGGATCCGCAGCGATCCCGCGGTGTCCGTACCGAGTCCGACGTCCGCCACCCCGGAACGGACGGCCGACGCTGATCCGCTGGACGAGCCTCCCGGCACACGCGACGGGTCGGCGCCGTTCGGCGGGGTGCCGTGGTGCTCGTTGCGTCCGGTCAGCGCGTAGGCGAACTCGTCCGTCCGCGCGATGCCGCGGACCGACGCGCCGGCGTCGAGGAGGGCGGCGACCGCCGCTGCGGAGGCGGGGACGGGCACGGACTCCTGCAGGTACGTCGGGTTGCCGGCCCCGACGCGGTGGCCGGCGACGGCGTACAGGTCCTTGACCGCCACCGTGGCGCCGTCGAGACGGCCGCGGCCGGTCGGCGGCAGGAGCGGGTCGCCGACGACGCGCCACACGGTGGTGTCGAGGGGTCGGGATCGACCGGTGACGTGCGCCGCCTCGATGCGCCACCTGTCGGCCTGACGGCGCCAGAGCTGGGTCTGCAGACCCGAGCCGCCGTCGCGGAACGCGGCGACGCAGACGACGAGCGCGAGGTCCTCGGCGAGCACCCGGACCTCGGTGCGGGACAGGTGGCGCGGCGCGACTCCACCCCGCGCACCGCGGAAGGTGCTGATCGCGTCGTGCCCGACGAGCAGGCCGCGGTCGTCGCCGCGCAGGGTGTCGGCGGAGCGGACGAACGCGTCGTCGAGCGCCGCGAGGTCGTCGTCGGCGAGTGCCCGTTCGTAGGCGTCGAGGGCGTCGAGCAGGCCGGTCGGTGCCGACGGACCGCCGGTCGGCCGTGCCGCGGCCGTCACCGGACGTCCGCGAAGTCGGCCTTGCGGATGCGGGCGTGCGCCCCGGTCACCAGGTCGACCACCTGCGACACGTCGAAGTCCGTCGCCGCGCTGAGGTAGGCGTACGCGAGGTGCGGTTCCATGCCGTACCGCGCGCCCAGGATCGCGATCGCGTGCCGGACGCAGGCCCGGACGGCCTCGTCGAGGTCGGGGTCGAGTCCGGTCGGCACCAGGTGGTCCCGCGTCTCGACGAGCGGCCAGACGAGCTCCCCGAACTGCTGCGCTGCCTCGGCGGCCGGCGTGACGTCGAAGCGCACCGTCGCACGGAGGGAGGCCTCCATGGCGGTGAGCGCGACCTCGCCGTCCCCCTGCGCGAAGTGCGGGTCGCCGACGTAGGCCAGGGCACCCGGCACGAGGACCGGCAGGTGGAGCTGCGCACCGGCCTGCAGCAGGTTGACGTCGATGTTGCCGCCGTGACGTCCGGGCGGGACCGAGTGCAGCCGCTCGCCGGGGGTCGCGACGCCCATGATGCCGAGGAAGGGCGCGAGCGGGAACCGGGCGTACCGGTCCCCGCGCTCGGTGAGTGGGATGCGTCCGAGGAGCCGGTCGTCGCCGGGCCTGTCGTCGCCGGGCCCGTCGTCGCCGGGCCCGTCGTCGGCGGGCACCACGTCGGCGAAGACGCTGACGGTGCGCCCGTCGACCGGGTACTCGCCGTGCAGGGCCCCGCGGCCGTGCCGGTTCGACACCACGCCGTACGGCACGCGGGGGAGCGTCTCGAGCACGGTCATGGTCAGGACGTCGCCCGGCTCGGCACCGTCGACGGCGATCGGTCCGGTGACCACGTGCGGGCCGTCCCGCTCCGGGTCGCGGCGACCGGTCCGGGCGATCGCGACCGCGTCGGCGAGCACGTGCTCCGGCGCGACGCCGTGGCGGCCGAAGAAGGCGACGGGGTCACTGCCCTGGTCCGGCAGGAGCCCCTCGTGGCTCACGGTGTCGATCGTCAGGTCGTCACCGGGAGCGAGCGTCACGACCGGGCGGTCGTCGCCGTTCGGGAGCCGTCCCCAGAGCACCCGGTCGGCCTCGGCCGGCAGGTACCGCGACGACCGGACCGGGCCGGTGTCGGGCTGGAGCACCGTGACCGGAGCCGGAGCCGGAGCCGGAGCCGGGCCCGGTGCGGTCTTCTTGCCCTCGGCCGGGTCGGTGGCCGGGTCGGTGGACGGGGCGGTGGTGCGGCCGCCACGCGTGGCGCCCGGGGTGGTTCCGTGGTGCATGTCCAGCACGCTAGGGGCTGCCGGGCGACGCACGGATCCCGGAGCGCGATGTTTTACGTGTTCGTCACACGACGGTCGGGGGACGACCGGCGGCTCGCTGTCGGCCGGCACCCCGGGACTGCCCGGTACCCTCGGTTCCCGTGCCCCGTGTCGTCCGCAGCCCCCGCTCCGCCGTCAGGAGGCCCGTGACGATCGGCGTCGTCGCGGTGCTCCTGCTCGCCGTCGGGTACCTGGTGGCCGTCGCCGTCGTGCCGTTCGCGCCGGCGAGCGCCACCACGACGAAGTACTCCGCCCCGACCTCGACCCTGCCGGACCTGCGGTTCCCGGGCTACGGGGCGACCGCGGTCCAGGCCACCGGGTTCCCGGAGAGCCTGCGCACCAGCGGGGACACCAAGGCCCGCTCGATCGCGAGCATCACCAAGGTCGTGACGGCCCTGGTCGTGCTCGATGCGAGACCGCTCGACCGCGGGGAGTCCGGCCCGACGATCCGCTTCGACGCGCAGATGCAGGCGCTCTACGCCGAGTACCTGGCGCAGAACGGCGAGGTGGCGCCGATGCCGGACGGCCTGCGGCTGTCCGAGCACCAGACCATGCAGGTCATGCTGATGAAGTCGGCGAACAACTACGCCGGTGCACTCGCGCTCTGGGCCTTCGGGTCGATGGACGGCTACGAGCGCGCCGCCTCGGCCTGGCTGGACGAGCACGGGTTGGACGACACGACGATCCACGAGCCGACCGGCCTCGACCCCGCGAACCGCTCGACGGCGACCGACCTGGTGCGGCTCGGACAGCTCGCACTGGCTGACCCCGTCGTGAAGGAGATCGTCGGGACGGAGCAGGTGACCGTGCCCGGGGCGGGCGAGATCGAGAACTCGAACAAGCTCCTCGGGATGGACGGCATCGAGGGGATCAAGACCGGCACGCTCGACGAGGCGGGGGCCTGCCTGCTGTTCGCCGCCACGTACCAGCGCGGGGGCCGGCAGGTCACCGTCGTCGGTGTCATGCTCGGCGGCAGGGACCACCCGTCACTCGACGTCGACGTCCGCCGCCTGCTCCGCTCGGTGGCCGACAACTTCCAGACGGTCACGCTCACGCACGCCGGCCAGACCTTCGGCACCTACTCGACGCCCTGGCGGGACGACGCCGACGCCGTGGCCGCCGATGCCGCCGAGGTCCTGGTCTGGGGCGACACGACGGTCACCGCACGCACCCGGCTCGACAGCGTCACGCTCGGCGAGCGGGGCGAGCGGGTCGGCTCCGTACGGTTCTCGATCGAGCACCACGACCCCGTGACCGTGCCGCTCGAGCTCGAGCGCTCCATCGAGGACCCGGGGCTCTGGTGGCGCTGGACGAACCCGTTCCGCGGCGTCGAGACCAGTCCGTCGGCAGCCGCCGCCGGCGCAGCCCCGCGCGCGGCCTCCACGTCGCTCGACCCCGCGTCGCCACCGCAGCGCTGGGGGCTCGCCGCGTAGGCTCTCGAGCGTGACGACGACGTTCCCGCGCAGCACCCCGTCCGCCCTCGGCATCGACGCACGCGGGATCACCGCGTTCCTCGACGCCCTCGAGTCGACACCGGACGTCGAGCCGCACAGCATCGTGCTGCTGCGACACGGCCGGGTGGCCGCCGAGGGATGGTGGGCCCCCTACGCCGCGGACCGCGTCCACCTGCTCTACTCGCTCAGCAAGAGCTTCACCGCCGCTGCCGTCGGCATCGCCGTCCGTGAGGGGCTCGTCGACCTCGACGCCACGGTGCTGTCGTGCTTCCCTGAGCTCGACGCGGACGTCACCGACGAGCGCAGTCGCCGGATCCGGGTCCGACACCTGCTCGCGATGGCGTCCGGGCACCGCGAGGAGACCCTGCAGCGGGCCGAGGCCACCGACCCGGAGGACCTGGTCCGCGGGTTCCTCCTCACCCCGCCGGACGAGGAACCCGGCACGGTCTTCGCGTACAACCAGCCGTGCACGTACACGCTCGCCGCGATCGTCCGCCGGGCGAGCGGCGAGTCCCTCGTCGACTACCTGCGCCCGCGCCTGCTCGACCCGCTCGGCATCGACGACCTCTCGTGGAAGCGCGACGACACGGGCGCCGAGCTCGGGTTCAGCGGTGCGTACGCGCCGACGGCCGCCGTCGCAGCGCTCGGCCAGCTGTACCTGCAGCGGGGCGTGTGGGACGGGCAGCGCATCCTCGACGAGGACTGGGTCGACGCCGCCACGAGCACGCAGGTCGACAACCCCCACGAGGAGAACGCGGACTGGCGGCAGGGCTACGGCTTCCAGTTCTGGATGGCCCGCCACGGCTTCCGCGGCGACGGCGCGTACGGCCAGTTCTGCGTCGTGCTGCCGGAGCAGGACGTCGTGCTCGCCCTGACCGGGCAGTCGCTCGACATGCAGGCGGTGCTCGACGCGGCCTGGCAGCACCTGCTGCCGGCGATCGCGCCGCAGGACGGCGACGAGGGCGCTGCGGGCACGGCCGCCGGTGTCGACGCGGACCCCGGTCTGGAAGCACGGCTCGCCTCCCTCGGGCTGCCCCCGGTGCAGGGCGGTCGCCTGGCCGACGCCGTGGCCGGGTCCTACGAGTCCGACGGCGTGCTCGAGGGGCTCCGGTTGGAGTCCGACGCCGAGGGCTGGCGACTCACGGTCGACGTCGACGGCGGGCTGCTGTCGGTCCCGGTCGGTCAGGGCGCGTGGTCGGTCGAGGGGCCGCTCGCCACGAGCGGTGCGACCGGACCCGACGGCACCGTCGAGGTCGTCGTCCGCTTCGTCGAGACCCCGCACGCCGCCCGGCTCCGGCTCGACCCGACCGCGGGGACGGCGACGGGGGAGTGGACCACGCAGCCGCTG
Organism: Curtobacterium sp. P97; assembly: GCF_023712445.1. NCBI lineage: Bacteria > Bacillati > Actinomycetota > Actinomycetes > Micrococcales > Microbacteriaceae > Curtobacterium > Curtobacterium sp. P97. Next base: position 14,945 of record NZ_JAMAYF010000006.1, read on the forward strand.
CACGACGGGCCGCTCACGCTGCGCCGCCCGGTCGACTGACCGATCGCGCCCCCTGGCGGACACCGCGCCGCGCACACGGGGGTGCGGCCTCCGACCGAGGGTGCACTCCGGGTCAGGGCGTGTCGGACGTCACGTCAACGGGCTGCAGGTCGGGCCGCTTCGCGCTGATGCCGTCGCCGGACGACGTGTGCCGGATGCGCCGCACGACCCAGGGGACGAGGTACTCGCGCGCCCACCCGAGGTCCTCGACGCGGGCCTCGCGCCACGGTCTGGCCTCGAGCGGCTCCGGCGTCACCGGGTCGAGCCCGTGCTCGACCCCGAGGGCGTCGAGCACGGCCGCGGCGACGGTCGCGTGGCCGGTCGGGGAGTGGTGCAGGCGGTCCGGCGCCCACATCCGGGGGTCGCGGAGGACCCGGAGCGCCCACATGTCGGCGACGAGGGCACCGTGCTTGAGCGCGATCGCGTGCAGGTTCTCGTTGTAGATCGCCGTCTTGCCGCGGACCATGCCGAGCACGGGTGTCATGCCGACGTCGGGGCCGGTGAAGAGCACGACGGTGGCGCCGTCGCTCCGCAGCCGCCCGACCATGCCGTCGAACCGTTCGGCGAGCTCGTCGGGGTCCGAGCCGGGGCGGATGATGTCGTTGCCGCCGGCGGACACCGTCACGAGGTCGGGGCGGAGCGCGAGGGCCGGCTCGACCTGCTCGTCGACGATCTGCCCGAGCAGGCGCCCGCGGATCGCCAGGTTGGCGTACGCGAACCCGTCCGCCCGTCCGGCGAGGACCTCGGCCACGCGGTCGGCCCACCCACGGTTGCCGCCGGGGACGGTGGGGTCCGGGTCACCGATCCCCTCGGTGAACGAGTCACCGATCGCGACGTACCTGGACCACGCATGACGAGCTGACACGCCTCCGACCGTAGTCTCGTGGCATGACGTTGGCCGACGAACCCGGGTGGACGCTGTCGCAGGACCTGCTGGAGCGGATCGCCGCCCGCGCGCCGCGGTACGACGCCGAGAACGCGTTCTGCGCCGAGGACCTCGAGGAGCTGCGCGCGGCCGGCTGGCTGCGCATCGGCGTCCCGGTCGGGCAGGGCGGCGCTGGGCTCGGCCTCGCCGCGACGAGCACCCTGCAGCGGCGGCTCGCGCAGGCCGCGCCGGCGACCGCGCTCGGGCTCGGGATGCACCAGGTGTGGGTGCAGGCGGCGCGCGCCGTCACGGCGCGGGGCGGGTCGTTCCTCCAGACCGTCACCGACCACGCGGCGGTCGACCACCTGCTCGCCTTCGGGGTGAGCGAACCGGGCAACGACGCCGTGCTGTTCGACTCGTCGACGACGGCGGAGCCGGACGGCGACGGCGGCTACCGCTTCACCGGCACGAAGGTGTCCACCTCGCTCGCCCCGGCGTGGGACGTCCTCAGCGTGTTCGGCAAGGACACCAGTGGTCCGGAGCCACGGCTCGTGCACGGCTTCGTGCTGCGGTCCGACGGCGACGTCGAGCACCTCGACGACTGGGACACGCTCGGGATGCGCGCGACCCAGAGCCGGACGACGCTGCTGCACGGCGTGCACGTGCCGGCGTCGCGGATCGTCCGGGTGCTCCCCGTCGGTCCGACGCAGGACCCGCTCGTCTTCGGGGTGTTCGCGGCCTTCGAGCTGCTCGTGGCGTCGGTGTACATCGGGATCGCCGAAGGGGCGCTCGGACTGGCCGTCGCAGCGGTGTCCGGTCGACGCGGGCGCGACGGCGTTCCGCGGTCGCAGGACCCCGACGTCCGCCGTGCGGTCGCCGACCTGCGCGGCGCGGTCGACGCGGTCGCCCTGCAGGTGTCCGCCCTGGCCCGGTCGGTCGACGAGCTGGACGACCTCGGCCCCCGCTGGTTCCCGCTGCTCGTCGGCACCAAGGCGCGGACGGTGGACGCGGCGCAGCACGTCGTGGACGAGGCGCTGCGGCTCGCCGGCGGCTCGGCGTTCCGGGCGTCGTCGGAACTCGCCCGGCTCGCGCGGGACGTCCGAGCGGGGCAGTACCACCCGTCGACGCGGGACTCGGCGGCGCGGACGATCGCCGCCGCGGAGCTCGGGCCGCTCGCCTGAGCCGGAGCCCGGCCGGGTGTCGGTGGTGCGTGGCATCATCGCCGGGTGAGCAAGCAGGACGGACGCAACCGGCTCGTCTCCGAGCGTCCGGTCGACGACGTGACGGCGACGGTCCTGCACGTCGACATGGACGCCTTCTTCGCCTCCGTCGAACTGCTGGACCGTCCCGACCTGCGCGGGCTCCCCGTCATCGTCGGACACGACTCGGACCGCTCCGTCGTCACCGCCGCCACGTACGAGGCCCGTCGCTACGGCGTGAACTCGGCGATGCCGATGGCCGTGGCGAAGCGCCGGTGCCCGAACGCCGTCATCGTCGAGCCGCACTTCGAGAAGTACGCGGCGAAGTCGGCCGCGGTGATGCGCGTCTTCGGGCAGTTCACCCCGAAGGTCGAGAAGCTCGGGATCGACGAGGCGTTCCTCGACGTCGCCGGTGCGCTCCGGCTCTACGGCACCCCGTGGCAGATCGGCACCGCCATCCGCGCCGCGGTCCTCGCCGAGACGGGTCTCCACTGCTCGGTGGGCGCGGCCTCCACCAAGTTCGTCGCCAAGCTCGCGTCGAGCCGGTCCAAGCCGGACGGGCTCCTCGTCGTGCCGGCCGCGCACACCGTGGCCTTCCTGCACCCCCAACCGGTCGCGGCGCTCTGGGGCGTCGGCGGCACGACGCAGGAGAAGCTCGAGCGCCGTGGCATCCGTACGGTCGGGGACCTCGCCCACACGCCGCTGCCGTCGCTCGTCGCCGCACTCGGTCCCGCCGGCGGACAGCGCCTGCACGACCTGTCCTGGGGCCGCGACCCGCGCGTGGTCGACACCGGCGTCAGCGAGAAGTCGATCGGGCACGAGGTCACCTTCGGACGTGACCTGACCGAGCGTGACGACGTCGCCCGCGAGCTCCTGCGCCTGGCCGACAAGGTCGCCGTGCGCCTGCGCCGCGCCGGCGTGCAGGCCCGCACGGTCGCGCTCAAGGTGCGGTACACCGACTTCAGCACCCTCACCCGGTCCCGGACGCTCGCCGAACCGACCGATGTGGCGAAGCGGCTCCACCACGAGGCGGTCGAGCTCTACGACGTCCTGCACCGGCCCGGCAACCGGATCCGCCTGATCGGCGTGCGCGGCGAGAACCTCGTCCCGGCAGCGGCGAGCAACGCGCTGTGGGACGACGACGCGCCGTGGCGGGAGACCGAGACGACGGTCGACGCGGTCGCCGCACGCTTCGGTGCCGGCGTGCTCCGGCCCGCCTCGCTCGTGCGCGGCACGCCCGAGCAGCGTCCGCCGCACGCCCGGCAGGACCCGGCCTGACGGTAGGATCGCGTGAAGTGAGCGCAGCGGAGTACGACGACCAGCAGCAGCCCGCGACGCTGTGGGGCGACGCCCCGGACGGCGACGACCGGGCGACGCGGGAGCAGTCCGCGGTCGGTGGTGAACCGGCCGCGCCGGGCGCTGCCCGACCCCACGACGAGGCCGTGGTCCAGGCGGAGAACGCCGGCAACGCGGCCGCCGAGCACCTGTCACCGGCCTTCCCGGAGCGGGCTGCGTGGGGAACCGCGTCGAAGCTCCGTGCGTGGCAGGTCGAGGCGCTCACGAAGTACTTCGAGTCCGAGCCGCGCGACTTCCTCGCCGCTGCGACCCCCGGCGCCGGCAAGACCACGTTCGCGCTCCGCCTCGCCACGGAGCTCCTCGCCCGCGGCACCGTCGACCGCATCGTCGTCGTGGCCCCGACGGAGCACCTCAAGCGGCAGTGGGCGGACTCTGCCGACCGCGTGGGCATCCGGATCGACCCGATGTTCAAGAACGGCGACGGGATGTTCGGGCGGCACTACCAGGGCGTGGCGATCACCTACGCGCAGGTCGGCATGAACCCCGAGGTCCACCAGAAGATCACCGAGGGCGGTCGCACGCTGGTGATCCTCGACGAGGTCCACCACGGCGGCGACGCACTCACCTGGGGCGACGGCATCCGCGAGGCCTTCACGAAGGCGACCCGTCGGCTGTCCCTCTCCGGCACCCCGTTCCGGTCGGACACGGCCCCGATCCCGTTCGTGCAGTACGCCCCCGACGAGCAGGGCATCCGGACCTCGATCTCCGACTACAACTACGGGTACGGCCGCGCGCTCAAGGACGGCGTCGTCCGCCCGGTGCTGTTCATGGCCTACGCCGGGCAGATGCGGTGGAAGACGCGCATGGGCGACGAGATGTCGGCGTCCCTCGGCGAGCAGGTCACGAAGGACATCACCGCACAGGCGTGGCGGACCGCGCTCTCGCCGGAGGGCGAGTGGATGCCCGCCGTGCTGTCGGCCGCCGACAAGCGGCTGACCGAGGTCCGTCGCGGCGTGCCGGACGCCGGCGGCCTGGTGATCGCGACCGACACCACGACCGCGCGCGCCTACGCCCGGATCCTGCAGCAGATCACCGGCGAGCGACCGACCGTGGTGCTCTCCGACGAGGCCGCCGGATCGAGCCGGATCCAGGCGTACGCCGAGGACACCTCGCGCTGGATGGTCGCCGTCCGCATGGTGTCCGAGGGCGTCGACGTACCCCGGCTCTGCGTCGGCGTGTACGCCACGAGCGCGAGCACACCGCTGTTCTTCGCGCAGGTGATCGGGCGCTTCGTCCGGGCCCGCCGCCGCGGCGAGACCGCGAGCGTGTTCCTGCCGAGCGTGCCCGGGCTGATGGCCCTCGCGGCGTCGCTCGAGCTCGAGCGCGACCACGCCCTCGACCGGCCGAAGGACAGCGACGACGGGATGTACAACCCCGAGGACGCCATGGTCGCCGAGGCCAACAAGGAGGACCGGGCGTCCGAGAGCCTGCTCGAGGTGCAGCCGTTCGAGGCGCTCGACTCGCAGGCGTCGTTCGACCGGGTGCTCTACGACGGCGGCGAGTTCGGCACCGGGGGCGAGGTCGGCTCGCTCGAGGAACTCGACTTCATCGGCATCCCGGGGCTCCTCGAACCCGACCAGGTGCGCGATCTCCTGCGGGCCCGTCAGGCATCCCAGGCGAAGCGGTCGAAGGGCCGCGCGGCGAAGGACGGCCTCCCCAAGCCCAAGCCCGACGAGTCGCGCCCGATGTACCAGACCATCAAGGAGCAGCGGACCGAGCTCGCACGGCTCGTCTCGATCTGGTCCCGGCACGCGAACGAACCGCACGGGGCCATCCACGCCGAGCTCCGTCGGATCAGCGGTGGGCCGGCCGTGGCGCAGGCGAGCATCGAACAGATCCAGAAGCGGATCGACGTGCTGCGCTCGCGGATCGGCAACCGACGGTGATCGAGCCCGTCGACGACCGCACGTGGCTGGTGAAGCGCACGCCGGAGTCCTCACCCGAGGCGATCATCGACCGCTTCGGCGGCGGGTACCGCCTGCGCCGGTTCTCGCTCACCGAGTCCCGTCGCACCCAGCACGGCGTCCACACCGGCCCCGAGCTGGCCGAGACCGCCTGGTGGCGCCTGCAGGACCGTCCGCCCGGACGGTGATCGCCCGGTGAGCGATCCGGTTGCGGTGCACGGACCGGGCGGCGCGGCTTGGTGACGTCACAGGGGTTCTTCCGGTAGACCGGGTGCATGGCAGACTCCATCCCTCACGTCCTCGTCCTCGGCGGCGGCTCCGCCGGCTACACCACGGTCAAGCAGCTCCAGAAGCACGCCGCGACCGTGCCGATGCGGATCACGCTGGTGGACCAGAACACGTACTACACGTACCTGCCGTTCCTGCCGGAGGTCGCGGGCGGGCACATCGCCCCGAAGGACGTCACCTTCGAGCTCCGTCGCGCGTTGAAGAAGACCCGCGTCATCCAGGGCAAGGTCACCGGCATCTCGTCGAAGGACAAGACCGTGTCCATCGCCACGGCCGGCGGCGACGACCGCACGCTCGGCTACGACCAGCTCGTCGTCGCGCTCGGCTCGGTGACCCGTACGTTCCCGACCCCCGGGCTCGAGGAGTACGGCGTCGGCTTCAAGACCGTGGAGGAGGCCGCCTACGTCCGCGCGAAGCTCCTCGACAACATCGCGAAGGCCGCTGCCACCCGTGACGAGGACGAGCGTCGCCGTCTGCTGACGAGCATCTTCGTCGGCGGTGGCTACACCGGCGTCGAGGCGATCGGTGAGCTCTTCGACGTCTCGCAGGCCGCCATCAAGACCTACCCGTCGCTCGCCGGTGAGCAGCCGCGCTGGGTGCTCATCGACGCGCTCGACCGCGTCGCGCCCGAGGTGGGCCCGGAGCTCTCGAAGTGGACCCTCGAGTCGCTCCGTGCCCGCGGCATCGACGTCCGTCTGAAGACCACCATGCCGAGCGCCGAGGGCGGGGTCATCAAGCTCTCCGACGGCGACGAGTTCGCCACCGGGCTGCTCGTCTGGACCGCCGGCGTCAAGCCGAACCCGCTCCTCGACGCCACGGACCTGCCGCGTGGTCCGAAGGGCCACCTCGCTGCGAACGCGAAGCTCCAGGTCGAGGCCGAGGACACGCACGAGGTCGTCCCGGGTGTCTGGGGCCTCGGCGACGTCGCGCAGGTCCCCGACCTGACCGCCGAGAAGCAGCCGGCGTACTACCCGCCGAACGCGCAGAACGCCGTCCGTCAGGCCGTCGTCGCCGCGGACAACGTGGTCGCCACCATCACGGGCAAGCCGCTCGAGGAGTACCGCCACCCGTCGATCGGCACCGTCGCCTCGTACGGCGTCGGCAAGGGCGCCGGCAACATCAAGGGTGTCAAGATGACGAACCTGCTCGCCTGGCTCGCGCACCGCTCGTACCACGTGTACGCGATGCCGACGCTGAACCGGAAGGTCCGCATCGTCATCGGCTGGATCACCGGTGCGGTGTCCGGCCGCGACGCGACCAGCCTCATCAAGGAGACCGACCCGCGACGCAACTTCGTCGAGGCATCCAAGAGCTGACACAGGTCGACGTCACCTCGTGACGGACGGACGGGAGGCGCGGTGCCGGTCGGCACCGCGCCTCCCGTCCGTTCGCCGGTCCGCCGTCGACGGTCCCGGTCGTTCTGCTCAGATCGCGCGGTCCTGGATCGCCTCGCACGGCACCGAGGCGAGCGTGGGCTCCACGAACGAGAGGAGCGCCCATGCGTGCCATGACCTACCGCGGACCGTACCGGGTCCGTGTCGAGGAGAAGCCCGATCCGCGGATCGAGCACCCGAACGACGCCGTCGTCCGGGTCGAACGGGCCGCGATCTGCGGTTCCGACCTGCACCTGTACCACGGCATGATGCCCGACACCTGCGTCGGGCACACCTTCGGCCACGAGTTCATCGGCGTGGTCGAGGAGGTCGGTTCGTCGGTGGCGTCACTCGCCGTCGGCGACCGCGTGATGGTGCCCTTCAACGTCTACTGCGGCTCCTGCTGGTTCTGCGCGAGGGGGCTGTTCTCGAACTGCCACAACGTGAACCCGAACGCGACGGCCGTCGGCGGCATCTACGGGTACTCGCACACCACGGGCGGCTACGACGGCGGGCAGGCGGAGCGCGTCCGCGTACCGTTCGCCGACGTCGGCCCGTCCGTCATCCCGGAGGGGCTGGACGCCGAGGACGCCCTCCTGATGACCGATGCCCTGAGCACGGGCTACTTCGGCGCACAGCTCGCCTCGATCCGCGAGGGCGACACCGTGGTGGTGCTGGGCGCCGGCCCGGTCGGGCTGTTCGCTGCTCGGTCGGCGTGGTTCATGGGTGCCGGCCGCGTGATCGTCATCGACCAGCTGGAGTACCGGCTCGAGAAGGCGCGCACCTTCGCCCACGCCGAGACCATCAACTTCGCCGAGGTCGACGACGTCGTGCTCGAGATGAAGCAGCAGACCGACTTCCTCGGAGCGGACAGCGTGATCGACGCCGTCGGTGCCGAGGCGGACGGCAACTTCACCCAGCAGGTCACGGCGTCGAAGCTCAAGCTGCAGGGCGGGTCACCGACGGCGCTCAACTGGGCGATCGACGGTGTGCGCAAGGGCGGGACGATCTCCGCCGTCGGCGCGTACGGACCGATCCCGAGCGCGGTGAAGTTCGGCGACGCCATGAACAAGGGCCTGACGATCCACACGAACCAGGCGCCGGTCAAGCGCCAGTGGCCCCGGCTGCTCGAGCACATCCAGGCCGGACACTTCCGTCCGAGCGACATCATCACGCACCGGGTCCCGCTCGAGCACATCGACGAGGCCTACCACCTGTTCTCGGCGAAGCTCGACGACTGCATCAAGACGGTGATCGTGCCGTGAAGGAGACACCCGTGACCGACCACACGCCCTACATCGCCGACCCGCCCCGACGTGTGCCTCCGTCGGCGGAGCTCCGTGAGCGCATCCCCGGGTGGGGGAGCGACCTCGACCCGGCCGACCGTCCGTCGGTGCCGAAGCTCTCCCGCGAGGTCGGACTCGCCTCGGGTGCCCACTGGGACGTCCCCGAGCCACAGCCCGGCGGCGAGGGCCGCGAGCGGTCCGTCGAGCACGCGCACGTCCCGCCGGTGTTCGGGACGGCGCAACCGCTGTCCGGGCTCGCCGGGGTCGTGAAGCGGTTCGCCTACGCCCGGTACAGCGAGGGACGGCTGGCGCACTGGCTGCTCCTCGTGCTGGGCGACCGGATCGACGTGGCCACCCACCGGGTGACGGACGCACTCCGCGGCCGACCGGACCGGGTCGTGCACGAGACCGGGTGGCGCGCCGAGCTCGGCAACCGGCCCGTCTCGACGCGTCTGGGCTCCTCGCGACGGGACGGGCGCCACCAGCTGCTCGACCCGGTCGTGGCGAACTGGGGCTGGCTCGCCGCCCTCGGCGGCCTGGTGCTGGTCGTGCGTCGCCTGCGGCGTCACTGAGACGCGGGGCGGAGGCCCTCGCGCCGCGCGCCTCCTGCGACACCGCGCTCGTCGTTCGACAGCGGTGATGTCGCACGATGCGCGTGCATCGGGTCATCGGGCCCGCGATGATCGCCGGGCGAGCACGGACGAGAAGAGCCCCCTGGCCGACAGGCCAGGGGGCTCTTCTCTTCTTGTGTCCGAGGGGGGACTTGAACCCCCACGCCCTAATACGGGCACTAGCACCTCAAGCTAGCGCGTCTACCAATTCCGCCACCCGGACAGGGTGTCATTCACTTGTTCGGCTGTCGTTCCGGGCTGTTTTCCCGGCGTTCCTGCCGAGAGAAGACACTAGCACGGCTCTGAACGCACGATGAACACGGGCGCGCATCCCGGGCGAGTCCCCCGGAACGACGGGGCAGGGAGGGCACGGACCGGGTCCGACGCGGGCTGCCGCGGGGACTGCCGCGGGGCACGGCGCAGGCTGCCGGTAGCGTTGGTGGCATGAGCGACGCCCAGCCGACCGAGCCGGACCTCGAGGCCACCGCCGCCATCGCGCGGGACCTCATCCGCATCGACACCACGAACTGGGGCGAGGGCAGGTCGGTCGGCGAGACCGAGGCGGCGCAGTACGTGGAGGCGGAGCTGCGCGACCTGGGCTTCGCGCCGCAGCTCTTCGAGTCGGAGCCGGGCCGGGTGAGCGTCGTCGCCCGTGTGGCGGGGCGGAACGCCGACAAGCCGGGGCTCGTCGTGCACGGGCACCTCGACGTGGTGCCGGCCGACCCCGCGAACTGGACGGTGGACCCGTTCGGCGGCGAGGTGCGCGACGGCATGCTCTGGGGCCGCGGCGCGGTCGACATGAAGAACATGGACGCGATGATGCTGACGGCGTTGCGCGACGTGGTCGAAGGTCAGGGCGCACCCGAGCGTGACCTCGTCATCGGGTTCTTCGCGGACGAGGAGGCGGGCGGGGTGCTCGGCGCCCACCACGTCGTCGACACGCACCCGGAGGTCTTCGCCGGCGCGACCGAGGCGATCAGCGAGGTCGGCGGGTACTCGGTCACCCTCGGCGGGCGGCGGGCCTACCTGCTGCAGACCGGCGAGAAGGCCCTGATGTGGATCAAGCTCGTCGCGCGGGGCACCGCGGCGCACGGCTCGCACGTGATGCGGGACAACGCGGTGACCAAGGTGGCCGCCGCGGTCGCGCGCATCGGAGCGGAGGAGTGGCCGGTCCGGCTCTCCGGCACCACCGAGGCGATGGTCCGCGAGATCGCGCGGCTCCTCGGCGTCGACCCCGTGACGACCGGGCCGGACGAGGTCGCCCTCGCGACCGGGTCCGCCTCGCGCTTCATCCACGCGGCGCTGCACACGACGACCAACCCGACGGTCCTCCGCGCCGGGTACAAGCACAACGTGATCCCGGACGCTGCCGAGGCCCTCGTCGACCTCCGCTGCCTGCCGGGCGACGAGGAGACCGTGCTCGAGCGGGTCCGGGAACTCGCCGGCGACGACGTCGAGGTCGTGATGACGCACCGCGACGTCGGCCTCGAGCAGGACTTCGGCGGACCCCTCGTCGACGCCGTGCGCGGGACGCTCGAGCGCCACGACCCCGGGGCGCCCGTGCTGCCCTACCTGCTGTCCGGCGGCACCGACAACAAGGCGATGTCGCGGCTCGGGATCGCCGGGTACGGGTTCGTCCCGCTGCAGCTGCCGGAGGACGTCGACTTCCCGGCGATGTTCCACGGCGTCGACGAGCGCGTGCCCCTCGACGCCCTCGCCTTCGGGCGGCGCGTCCTCGGCGACCTGCTCGCCACGTACTGATACATTGCCGGGTCGCCCCTCGGCGGCGACCCGCGACGACCGGCACGAAAGGCCCCGCTCGATGCACATCCTCGAGGCGATCTTCCTCGGCTTCGTGCAGGGACTCACCGAGTTCCTGCCCGTGTCCTCCAGCGCGCACCTGCGCATCGTCGGGCTCTTCCTGCCCGATGCGAAGGACCCGGGTGCCGCGTTCACCGCGGTGACGCAGCTCGGCACCGAGACGGCCGTGCTGATCTACTTCTGGAAGGACATCACCCGGATCGTCGGGCGGTGGTTCCGCTCGGTCGTCCGGCGCGACGTGCCGAAGGGCGACCCGGACGTGCGGCTCGGGTGGCTGGTGATCCTCGGCACGATCCCGATCGGGGTCGCCGGACTCCTGCTCAAGGACTCCATCGAGACCACCTTCCGGTCGCTCTGGATCGTGGCGATCGTGCTCATCGTCTTCGGCGTCGTGCTCGGCGTGCTCGACGTCGTCGGGCGCAAGGTCCGTCCGATCGAGCAGATGACGTTCCGGAACGGCCTGCTCATCGGCGTCGCCCAGATGCTGGCGCTCGTCCCGGGCGTCTCGCGCTCCGGCGCCACGGTGTCGATGGGACTCGCCCTCGGCTACACCCGACCGGCCGCGGCGCGCTTCGCGTTCCTGCTCGCCGTCCCCGCGGTGTTCCTGTCCGGCTTCTACGAGGCCGCGACGAGCCTCGGCGACCACGGCGCGCCCTTCGGTCTCGTCGACACGCTGGTGGCGACCGTCGTCGCGTTCGTCGTCGGCTTCGTCGTCATCGCCGCGTTCATGAACTACATCTCGAAGCGCAGCTTCATGCCCTTCGTGGTCTACCGGATCGCACTCGGTATCGTGCTCATCGTGTTGCTGTCGCTCGGAGTGATCCAGCCGTGAGGGCCTGGCAGGTCCCGTCCGTCCCGTCCGTCCCCGGTGACGCGCCCCGACCCGTGGTGCACGACACCGCGGCCGGGCGGCCCGTGGACCCGACCCACGGCGCGGAGGGCGCGACGCTCTACGTGTGCGGCATCACGCCGTACGACGCCACCCACCTCGGCCACGCGGCGACCTACCTGGCGTTCGACACGCTCGGTCGCGCCTGGCGGGACGCGGGGCTCGAGGTCGAGTACGCGCAGAACACCACGGACGTCGACGACCCGCTGCTCGAGCGCGCCGCGCGGGACGGCGTCGACTGGCGCGAGCTCGCCGCGTCGCAGATCGACCTGTTCCGCCGCGACATGGAGGCACTCCGCGTCCTGCCGCCGGACGACTTCGTCGCGGTGACCGACGAGGTCGAGCGCATCGCCGAGGCCGTCGGGTACCTGCAGGAGACCGGGTACGCCTACGACGTGCCGACCGACGACTCCGAGGGCGACGACGTCTACTTCGACGTGAACCGCCCCACCGAGGCGTGGGCGCTCGGCGACGAGAGCCGCCTGGACCGCGAGACGATGCTCGTGCTGTCGGCCGAGCGGGGCGGGGACCCGGACCGCGCCGGCAAGCGCGACCCGCTCGACCCGCTGCTCTGGCGTGCCGAGCGTGCCGGGGAGCCGAGCTGGGACACCGAGCTCGGCCCGGGACGACCCGGCTGGCACATCGAGTGCAGCGTGATCGCGGGCGACAAGCTCGGCCTGCCGATCAGCGTGCAGGGCGGCGGCAGCGACCTCGTCTTCCCGCACCACGAGATGAGCGCCGGGCACGCCGCCGCGCTCGCGCACCAGCCGCTCGCCAACGCCTTCGTCCACACCGGCATGATCGCCTACCAGGGGTCGAAGATCTCGAAGTCGCTCGGCAACCTCGTCACCGTGCGCGGCCTGCTCGACGACGGCGCCGACCCGCGGGCCGTCCGGCTCGCGCTGCTGTCGCACCGGTACTCGGACGACTGGGAGTGGTTCGACGGCGAACTGACGAGCGCGACCACCCGGCTCGCGACGTGGGACGCCTGGGCGTCCGGCGACGCTCCCGGTCACGAGGACGACGCCGCCGATGCGATCGCCCGCATCCGCGCGCGTGTCGCCGACGACCTCGACACGCCCGGTGCGGTCGCCGCCGTCGACACCGCGATCGCCGCGGGGACCCGCGCGACACCGGAGCTCGTCGACCTCGTCGACGCCCTGCTCGGCATCCGCCTGGCCTGAGACCGGGGGCTCTGGCAGGCGCTCTCCCGGTCGCGCGACGTGCCGCCGGTGGCCGTCGCGGTCGCACGACGTGCCGCTCACCCCAGAGGTGCGACCGGAGCGCGTGCCGACGACGGGACGGACGGGAGGCGCGGTGCCAGCCGGCACCGCGCCTCCCGTCCGTCCCGTGGTCGCGACTACTGCTGCGGCGGCTGCGGGGGCCGCCACGGACCCTCGCCGCCGGCGGTGCCGCCGTCCTTGCCGTCCTTGCGCTCGCGTCGGCGGAGGTACTGCTCGAACTCCTGCGCGATCGCGTCCCCCGACGCCTCGGGGGAGTCGACCGTGTCGCGGGCCTGCTCCAGCTGGCCGATGTAGCTCGCCATGTCCTCGTCGTCGGCGGCGAGGGCGTCGATGCCCTCCTCCCACTCGGTGGCCTCGTCGAGCAGGCTGCCCCGCGGGACCGTGACGTCGGCGAGCTCCTCGATCTTGTCGAGGAGGGACAGGGTGGCCTTCGGCGACGGCGAGTTGTGCACGTAGTGGGGGACCGAGGCCCACAGGGAGAGCGTGGTGAGCCCCGCGGTGTCCATCGCGTCGGAGAGCACGCCGAGGATGCCGGTCGGTCCCTCGTACGTCGACCGGTCGACGTCGAACGCCGCACGGACACCGGCGTTCTCGCTTGACACGAACACCGAGATCGGTCGGGTGTGCGGGACGTCCGCCAGCATCGCGCCGACGAACACCACCGCGTCGATCGAGTACACGTCGGCGAGGTCGATGACCTCCGCACAGAACCCCCGCCAGGTCCGGGACGGCTCCGGCCCGACCAGGACGAACACGTCGCGTTCGGTCTCGGAACCGGCCGCGCCGATGACCGGACGCCCCTCGGCGCCGGGCCCGTGCAGGACGATGCGGGGCCAGCGGATGGCTCGGGAACCGTCCTCCGCGGTGCCGACCTCCGGCCGGTTGAACTGGTAGTCGACGTACCGCTCGCCGTCGATCTCGCGCAGCTCGTCGAGTTCCAGCGCGTCGACGATCCGGCGGGCGAGGCCGCTCGCAGCCTCGCCGGCGTCGTTCCAGCCCTCGAAGGCGACGACGAGCAGTCGGCCGTCGCTGAAGGGGGAGTGCTGTGGCACGGAGGGGCCTCCTGGTGGTGGAGCGGGGCGCGCACGGTGATCGCGCGCGGCCGGACACGGTCGATCACCCAGGATATGCCGGAGCCGCCCGCGGGCACCCCTCCGTCCGCCCCGAGCGGAACCGCGGCGCCGGTCGGTGCCCCGGTAGACTCGTCGCCCGTGACCGCCCAGCACCCCGAACGCGTCCTCCCCGCAGCCGTGCTGTGGGACATGGACGGCACGATCATCGACACCGAACCGATCTGGCAGCAGTCCCAGGTCGAGCTGACCGACCGGTACGGCGCCGAGTGGAGCCACGAGGACGGCCTCTCTCTGGTCGGGAGCGGGCTCGAGCGGTCGGGTGAGATCCTCCGCGACCGGGGCGTCGACATGGAGGTCGAGGAGATCGTCCTGTGGATGACCGACTACGTGACGCAGCGCCTGCAGGGCGGTGAGCTCCCCTGGCGTCCCGGCGCCCGCGAACTCGTCGAGGAGCTGCACGACCGCGGCATCCCGACCGCGCTGGTGACGATGTCCCGCCGCACGATGGCGCTCGTGACCGCCGACGCCCTCGGGGCCCGTGGCTTCCGCGTGGTCGTCGCCGGCGACGACGTCGACCGTCCGAAGCCCCACCCGGACGCCTACCTGGCCGCGGCGGCGCAGCTCGGGGTCGACCCCACCGCGTGCATCGCGATCGAGGACTCGGCCACCGGGGTCGCCTCGGCCGTGGCCTCCGGCGCCGTCACCGTCGCGGTCGAGCACATCGTGCCGCTGTCCGAGATCGCCGGTGGCGACGTGCACCTGACGACGCTGGCGGACGTGGACGTCGACCGCCTCGTCGAACTGACCAGCCCGGCCCTCGCGGCCCGTACCGAGACGGCGAGCCGATGACCGAGCAGACCCAGCAGCCCTCGCAGGACGACGTCGTCGCCCTGCCGCACACCGCCGGTGGCGCCCCGCACACCCCGCCGCGCGGTCCGTTCCGCGCCGGTGACCGCGTGCAGCTCACCGGCCCGAAGGGCAAGCTCACGACGCTCTCGCTCGAGACCGCCGGCGAGTACCACACCCACCGCGGCGTGCTCCGGCACGACGACGTGATCGGGCAGCCCGACGGCTCCGTGGTCCGGGCGAGCACCGGCGACGAGTACCTCGCGCTCCGGCCGCTCCTCAACGACTACGTGATGTCGATGCCCCGCGGTGCGGCCATCGTCTACCCGAAGGACGCCGCCCAGATCGTCGCCTTCGCGGACGTCTTCCCGGGCGCCCGGGTCGTCGAGGCCGGCGTCGGCTCGGGAGCACTCTCGCTCTTCCTCCTCCGGGCGATCGGTCCGACCGGCCGGCTGCAGTCGTTCGAGCGCCGCGAGGAGTTCGCCGCCATCGCGCGCGGCAACGTCGGCACGTTCCTCGGCGCCGTGCCGGACAACTGGTCGGTGACCGTCGGCGACCTCGTCGAGGAGCTCCCCGGCGCCACCGGACCGCAGAGCATCGACCGCGTGGTCCTCGACATGCTCGCGCCGTGGGAGTGCGTCGACGCCGCGGCGGACGCGCTCGTCCCCGGCGGGCTCGTCGTCTGCTACGTGGCGACCGTCACGCAGCTGTCCCGCACGGCCGAGGCGTTGCGGGACACCGGGCGCTTCACGGACCCGCAGTCGAGCGAGACCCTCGTGCGCACCTGGCACGTGGAGGGTCTCGCCGTCCGTCCGGACCACCGGATGGTCGGCCACACCGGGTTCCTCGTGACCGCCCGACGCCTCGCCGACGGCGTCGTGCTGCCGAACCTGAAGCGTCGTGCAGGCAAGGCCGAGTTCTCGGACGAGGACGTCGAGGCCTGGACCCCCGGCGCCGTCGGCGAGCGGTCCGCCAGCGACAAGAAGCTCCGGAAGGTCGCCCGTCAGGCAGCGGCCCAGGCGCGCAGGGTCGCCGCTGCCGAGGCCGGGACGGACGCGCAGGGGATCGCGCACGGCGGCGCCGAAGGCACCCCGGATGCCTCGCACGATGCCGCCGACGGCGACCGCTAGGCTACGCATGCCCGTCCAGCACCGAACGGAAAGAGGGTCCGTGCGCACCATCCCCGCACTCCTGGTCACCATCGGCCTCGCCGCGTCCCTGACGGGGTGCGCCGCCAGCGGGGCCGGTACGGCCGCGTCCTCCTGCCCGGCTCCCGGTGCCGCGTCGGCAGCGGTGACGGCGTCCGGTGCGTTCGGCAAGGAGCCGAAGGTGTCGGTGCCGTCCGGGCTGACCACGACGGGCACGCAGGTGTCGGTCCTGCGCTCCGGCGACGGCCGCCAGATCGAGGAGGGGACGCCGGTCCTCGTCGAGTACACCCTCGTCGACGGCAGCACCGGTCAGGTCGCGCAGACCAGCGGGTACTCCGGGCAGACCGCCCCGATCACCGCGGGCGCTGCGAACTACGGCCCCCTGGGCACCGCGCTCGAGTGCGCCCACGTGGGCGACCGGCTCGCCGTCGCCCTGCCGAAGAGCGAGCTGAGCGGGAGCGCGACCGCCGGATCCGGCACGTCGCGCAAGGCCGAGGACGCCGTGATCGCGGTCATGGACGTCAAGCAGGCCTTCGACGCCCGGGCGACCGGCACGCCGCAGCTCGCCGGCGACGGCATGCCCGCCGTCGTCCTCGCGCCGTCGGGTGCGCCCGGCATCACGATCCCGTCGTGGAGCGCCCCGAAGGACGACGCGCTGCACCTGCTCCGCAAGGGGTCTGGGGCGGAGCTCACCGCGAAGGACACCGCGGTCATCAAGTACACGGCCGTCTCGTGGGCCGGCAGCAACGGCGACTCGTCCGTCGTCGGCTCGAGCTGGACCGACGGATCGGGCGCACAGGCGATCCCGCTCGCGAAGGGCCAGGTCATCGACGGCGTGCGGAACGCCGTCCTCGGCCACCGTGTCGGCGACCAGGTCCTGGCGATCGTGCACCAGCAGGACGGCACCACCGCGTACGTCATCGACGTGCTCGGGAAGATGCCCGCCTGACCCTCGACGGTCCGTCCACCGACCGCGCGCGGGTGCACTCCGGTGCACCCGCGCTGCCGTAGGATCGGGCTCGTGCCAGCCACCCGAGCCCCCCGCGTCCCCGCCGAGGAGCGGCTCTTCAGCCTGGTGCTCGCGCTGCTCTCGACCGAGGCCGGGCTGACCAAGGCGGAGATCCTGGCCAACGTGCAGGGCTACCGGCAGCGGTACACGTCCGGTGGGGACAACGCGTCGCTCGAGCGGCAGTTCGAGCGCGACAAGGACGACGTCCGCGACCTCGGCATCCCGCTCGAGACGATCGAGACGCCCGGTGCCGCCGGCAACAACCAGACGCTCCGGTACCGCATCCCGAAGGGCGAGTACGACCTGCCGCTCGACGTCCGCTTCACCCCGGACGAGTCCGCGCTGCTGTCGCTCGCGGCGATGGCCTGGCGCGAGGGTGCACTGTCCACCGACTCACGACGGGCGCTGCTGAAGGTCCGGTCCGCCGGTGCCGACGACGGAGGGACGACCACGGCGCAGGGCGTCGCCGGCATGGCCGCCTACTCGCCCCGGCTCCGCGCCCGTGACACCGCGTTCGAACCCCTGCGTTCAGCGCTCGACCGTGGCGCCGCCGTGCGCTTCGACTACATCACGCCGGGCGAGCACGCGCCCCGCCGACGTGACCTCGCACCGCTCGCGCTCGTGCAGCACGGCGGTCGCTGGATGCTCGCAGCGCACGAGTTCTCCACCGGCGGCACGAAGAACTACCTGCTCTCGCGGATCGTCGGGCCGGTGAGCGTGCACCAGGTCGGGCAGCACCCCGCTCCCGCCGGCGCCGCCGAACGTGCCCTGACCGAGCTGGACCGGGTGTGGGCCGAACGGACGGCGCGGATCGCGGTCGTGCCCGGTTCCGATGCCGAGCGCCGGCTCCAGCGTCGACGCGGCACCGAGGTCGACGACGACGGCGTGCTCGTCGTGCACCACGTCGACCCGCAGATCCTCGCCGAGGAACTGGCGGCCTTCGGTCCCGAGGTCCGGGTGCTCGAGCCCGCCGCGGTCCGCGAGCTCGTGGTCGCCCGCCTGCGCGCCCTCGTCGCCGACCACGCGGAGGTTGGCCGAGCCGACGCAGACCAGACCGCCGCCGCCGACCAGACCGCCGACGCCGGAGGTACCCGTGCCTGACCAGCAACCGCTCCAGGCACAGGACAAGCTCGCGTTCCTGCTCGTCCTCGTGCCGTACCTCATCGACCACGAGCGCGTGTCCGTGGCCGAGGCCGCACGGCACTTCGGCGTCCCCGAGCAGCGCATCCGCCGTGCGGTCGAGCTCATCGCGGTGTCCGGGGTGCCCGGCGAGACGATGCAGTACCAGCACGGTGACCTGTTCGACATCGCCTGGGACGACTTCGAGCAGAACGACATGATCGTGCTGACGAACCTCGTGGCGATCGACGACTCGCCCCGGCTGTCGGCGCGTGAGGCCTCGGCGCTGATCGCCGGCCTGCAGTACCTGTCCGCGCTGCCCGAGGCCGCCGACCGGGACGCGATCCGGTCCCTCATGGCGAAGCTCTCCCGCGGTGCCGGGGGAGCGGCGTCGAACGTCGCGGTCGGTCAGGACCTGCACGACGCGGCGCTCGCCACCATCCGCCGTGCCGTCGCCGACGGTCGTGGTCTGGCGTTCGAGTACGCCGGGCCGCGCACCCGCGGCGGGACCCGCCGTGTCGACCCGCTCCGCGTCGAGTCGATCGACACCGACTGGTACCTGCGTGCCTGGGACCTCGACCGGCAGGCGCTCCGGACCTTCCGGCTCGACCGGATGACGAGCGTGCGCGTGGACGACCGCCCGGCCGAGAAGACCATCGGCGACGTCGTGATCCCGGACACGCTCTTCCAGCAGTCCGGCGGCGACGTCATCGTCACGGTGGAGCTCGACTGCTCGGCGCTGCCCCTCGTCGCGGACTTCCTGGCGGACACCGCCGACGCCGAGGACGCAGACGGCCGCGTCCGCATCCGGCTCGCGGCATCGAACGGCTTCGACGGGGTCGTCCGGCTGGTGGCCGGCCTGCCGGGCCGCGCGGTCGTCCTCGACCCGCCGGCGGCCCGTGCCGCCGTCCGCGCGTTCGCCGAAGCAGCCCTGGCCGCCGAGTAGCGCGCGCACCGCGCCCGCCGCTCACCCTGACGGACGGGAGGCACGGGGCGGGCCCGCCGTGCGCCTCCCGTCCGGTCGTCCGCCTGTGGGTCCGCCGCCGACGGCCCGACTGTCGGCCCCGGTCCCGTAGGATCGGGCCATGGCTTCGACGACCGCGAGCGGGCGAGCGAGGCGACCAGGCCGTCCGGAGAAGGACACCGAGGGTCGCATGTCGCTCGGGCAGCACCTGATCGAGCTGCGGAACCGTCTCTTCAAGGCCGTCGTCGCGGTCGCGCTCTGCGCGGTCGGCGGGTGGTTCCTCACCCCGTTCGTGCTCGATGCCCTGCGGCAGCCGGTCACCCAGCTGGCCGAGGTCGGCGGCCACACGGCCGAGCTGAACTTCCCCCAGATCACCGGCGCGTTCGACCTGCGACTGCAGATCGCGATCACGATCGGTGTCGTCATCTCGAGCCCCGTCTGGCTCTACCAGGTCTGGGCGTTCATCGTCCCGGCGCTGGTGCGGCGCGAGAAGCAGTACGTGTTCGGGTTCCTGGGCACCGCGATCCCGCTGTTCTTCGCGGGCTGCTGGTTCGGCTGGTACGTCCTGCCGCACATCGTCGGGATCCTGGGCAGCTTCGTGTCGGCGCAGGACACGTCGATCGTCGACGCCAAGGCGTACTACGACTTCGTCATCAAGCTCATCGTCGCCGTGGGCATCGCGTTCGTGCTGCCGGTGTTCCTCGTGCTGCTGAACTTCGTCGGGGTGCTGTCGGCCAGCTCGATCATCAGATCGTGGCGCGTCGCGATCGTGTGCATCCTGGTGTTCTGCGCGATCGTGACCCCGTCGGCCGACGTCATCTCGATGTTCCTGCTGGCGATCCCGATGACGGTGCTCTACGCAGCAGCGTGTCTCGTGACCTGGCTCCACGACCGCAGGCTGGCGAAGCAGCAGGCGAAGCTCGACGAGGAGTACGCACGCTGATGACCGCCGGACCCACTGCCGCCGAGCGCTACCAGGCGGCGAAGGTCCGGAACCGCTCGCGCAACCTCGAGCTGTTCCGTTCCGACCTGCGCTTCGACCTCGACCCGTTCCAGGTCGCCGGCTGCGACGCACTCGACCAGGGCCGGAGCGTCCTCGTCGCCGCACCGACCGGTGCCGGCAAGACGATCGTCGCCGAGTTCGCGATCTGGCTCGCCATGCGGCAGCCGACCGCGAAGGTCTTCTACACGACGCCGATGAAGGCGCTGAGCAACCAGAAGTACAACGAGCTCGTGGCCGACTACGGCGAGTCCGAGGTCGGGCTCCTCACCGGCGACACGAACGTCAACCCGCGGGCCCGTGTCGTCGTGATGACGACCGAGGTGCTCCGCAACATGATCTACGCGGACTCCGACCTGCTCGACGACCTGGCGTGGGTCGTCCTCGACGAGGTCCACTACCTGGCGGACCGGTTCCGGGGAGCGGTGTGGGAAGAGGTGATCCTGCACCTGCCGACCGAGGTCCGGCTCGTCTCCCTCAGCGCGACGGTGTCCAACGCCGAGGAGTTCGGCGACTGGCTGCAGACCGTCCGCGGCGACACCGACGTCATCGTGTCCGAGGACCGGCCGGTCCCGCTCGAGCAGCACGTGCTCGTCGGCTCGAAGATGGTCGACCTGTTCGACTCGAGCGGTGCGGCGGCCACGAACCGGGTGAACCCGGAGCTGCTCCGACTCGTCGGCGGCGCCTCGCGCAGCGAGCGGCACGGCGGCGGCCACCGTGGTCGTCGCGGACGCGGCGGCTACCCCGAGCGCCGGGGCCCTCGTACCGAGAAGATGTACCGCGAGCAGATCGCGAAGGTGCTCGACGAGCGGATGCTCCTGCCGGCGATCTTCTTCGTGTTCAGCCGCAACGGCTGCGACCAGGGCGTCCGTCAGGTCCTCCGGTCCGGCATCTCGCTGACGACCGCCGACGAGCGCAACGAGATCCGCGAGACGGCCGAGTACCACTGCCGGACCCTGCTCGACGAGGACCTCGCGGTGCTCGGTTACTGGGAGTGGCTCGAGGGTCTCGAGCGCGGTGTGGCCGCACACCACGCCGGCCTTCTGCCCGCGTTCAAGGAGGTCGTCGAGGACCTCTTCCAGCGCAAGCTCCTCAAGGTCGTGTTCGCGACCGAGACCCTGGCGCTCGGCGTGAACATGCCGGCCCGGACCGTCGTGCTCGAGAAGCTCGAGAAGTTCAACGGCGAGGCCCGGGTGCCGATCACGCCGGGGGAGTACACACAGCTCACCGGTCGTGCCGGACGCCGTGGCATCGACGTCGAGGGCCACTCGGTCATCCAGTGGTCGGACGGCCTCGACCCGCAGGCCGTCGCGTCGCTGGCGAGCCGTCGCACGTACCCGCTCAACTCCTCGTTCAAGCCCACGTACAACATGGCCGTGAACCTCATCGAGCAGTTCGGTCGGCAGCGGACGCGCGAGGTCCTCGAGACCTCGTTCGCGCAGTTCCAGGCGGACCGTTCCGTCGTCGACCTCGCACGCAAGGTCCGGTCGCAGCAGGAGTCCCTCGACGGCTACCAGCGCGCGATGCAGTGCCACCTCGGCGACTTCACCGAGTACGCCGCGCTCCGCCGGCGCCTGTCGGACCTCGAGCGCACGAACGTCCCCGGCGGTCGCGAGGCCTCGCACGGCGCCCGGCAGGAGCGCCAGGCGGCGATCACCGAGGTCCGTCGGCAGATGCAGCGCCACCCCTGCCACGCGTGCCCGGACCGCGAGGCGCACGCCCGCTGGGCCGAGCGCTGGTACAAGCTCAAGCGCGCCAACGACAAGCTCGTCCAGCAGATCCGCTCCCGCACGGGTGCCGTCGCGACGACGTTCGACCGGGTCACCGACGTGCTCCTGCAGCTCGGCTACCTGGTCGCCACCGGGGACGACGAAGCGACCGTCGCCGCTGGCGGACGTCGCCTGCAGCGGATCTACGGTGAGCGCGACCTGCTCGTGGCCGAGTGCCTCGAGGCCGGCGTCTGGAAGGAACTGACCCCGGCGCAGCTCGCCGCCATGGCCGCCACCATCGTGTACCAGCCCCGGCGCGAGGACGCCCCGGGGACCGAGCACGCCCTGCCCCGCGGAGCCTTCCGGCCGGCGCTCGACGAGACGCTGACCATCTGGGCGCGGCTCGACGACATCGAGCGCGACGCGCGGCTCGCCGGTTCGCAGCCGCCGACCCCGGCGATGTCGGTCGGCATGTTCCGCTGGGCGTCGGGCTCCGCGCTCGACGACGTGCTCCGGACCCTGGACATGCCCGCTGGCGACTTCGTGCGCTGGTCGAAGCAGGTCATCGACCTCCTGGACCAGGTCCGGAACGCCGGCGACGAGGAGCTCGCCCAGACCGCGCGACGGGCGACGGACGCGGTGCGCCGCGGCATCGTCGCCTACGCGACGGTCTGACGGGAGGCCCGGTGCACGTCCCCGACGCGGCCACGCGCCCGCTGACCGGCGCTTCCACCGCGGGACGCCGCGTCGTCAGAGGCGCCTCGCGGGCGTCGACGGTGTCCCGTGTCAGGTCCGGGATCCTGCCGGACGGGCGGCGCGACGAGTTCGCCGCGCTGCCGCTGCGCCTCGCGTTCCCGCTCGCGGTCGTCGGCGGCCTGCTCTTCGCCCTGTCGTTCCCGTCCCCGGGCTGGTGGTTCCTCGCCTACCCGGCGATGGCCTGCATGCTGCTCGCCGCGATGGGGCAGCGCGCCCGACGTGCAGCCTGGCTCGGGTACGTGGCCGGCGCGGCCTTCTGGCTGCCCGCGATCTCCTGGGCCGGGCGGTACCTCGGTCCGGTCCCGTGGCTGGCGCTCGCGCTGTTCGAGGCCGCGTACTTCGCCCTCGGCAGCGTGGCGATCGCCCTTGCGTACCGCTGGGTCGCGCGCGTCCTGCCGTCGACCGCCTGGCGGGTGTGGGGCCTCCCGGCCGTCGTCGCCGGACTCTGGACCGGACGCGAGTGGTTCTCCGGCAGCTGGCCGTACGAGGGCTTCGCGTGGGGACGCGTCGGGCTGTCCCAGTCGCAGGGACCCTTCACGCACCTCGCGGCGTACGTGGGCGTGCTCGGCGTGACGTTCGTCGTCGTTTACTGCGTCGCGGTCGTGCTGTCGCTCGCGCTCGTCGTGCCTCGCACACCCGGCTCGGGCGTCGCCGCGTCCACGCGCGTCGCCACCGCCGGGCTCCTGATCGCCGTGGTCCTGGCCGTGCCCGCCTGGCCCACCCGCGTCGACGGCAGCATCCGTGTCGAGGCCGTGCAGGGCAACGGTCCGGCCGGGTACTTCGACCGCGCCCAGCCGGGCGAGGTCCTGGCCGCGCAGGTCGCCGCGACCGACGTCGAGGCGCGCGGTGTCGACCTGGTCGTCTGGCCCGAGGCTGCCGCCGAGGCCGACCCGCGGCGCTTCCCGGCCGTCGCAGGCGCCCTCGACTCCGTGGTCGACACGGTCGGGGCGCCGATGGTCGCCGGGGCGATCACGCAGACACCGTCCGGCGTCCTGCACAACACGTCGTTCGTGTGGACCGCCGACGGCTGGCAGTCGTCCTACGACAAGAAACGTCCGGTCCCCTTCGGCGAGTACGTGCCCGACCGCTGGTTCTTCTCGAAGCTCGCGCCGTCGCTCATCGGGCTGCTGCAGCGCGACTACACGCCGGGCACCAGGCCGAACGTGCTCGACGTCGCCGGCATCAGGGCGGGGATCGCGGTCTGCTTCGACATCGTCGACGACGGACTCACGTCCGACATGGCTCGCGGGGGAGCGCAGGTCATCCTCGCGCAGACGAACAACGCCGACTTCTCCGGGACCGACGAGAACCTGCAGCAGCTCGAGATCGCCCGGCTCCGGGCGGTCGAGACCGGTCGCTCGCTCGTCAACATCTCGACGGTCGGTGCGTCCCAGGTCATCGACCCGTCGGGGCGGACCATCGACCGCGTCCCCGAGTACACGGCGACCTCGATGGTCACGGACGTGCCGCTCGGCACCGGGACGACCCCCGCCACGATCGTCTCCGGGTCGGTCACCCTCCTGGTGTCGCTCGGGGCCCTCCTCGCCCTGCTCGCGTGCGCACCGTGGGGCCGTCGATCGACACGGTCGCTCCGCCGCGATTCCCGAACACCGCCACCTCCCACTGGGAACGCTCTGTGAATGCGCCCAGTCGGGATGCATCCCGCGTGGGACAGTGTTGAGGAGGGCAGACGAGCGAGAGGAGCACACACATGGCTGATCGGAGTCTCCGCGGGATGCGGCTCGGGAGCCAGAGTCTCCAGAGCGAGGAGGGCGTCGAGCTCTCCGACCGGAAGCGCGCGGTCTACCAGACCGAGTCGGGGGAGACGTTCGACGTCGTCTTCTCCGCCGAGGCGGACGTACCGCAGACGTGGTCGGAACCCCGGACGGGGCGCGAAGGACGGCTGCTCGGCGACGACGGGATCCCCGTCGAGGTCGCTGCCGAGGACGTCAAGGCGCCGAGGACCCACTGGGACATGCTGCTCGAGCGTCGCTCGCGCGAGGAACTCGAGGAGCTCCTGGAGGAGCGTCTCGCGTTCCTGCGTGCACGTCGCGGCGCCTGAGCACCACCCCCGACACGACGACGCCCGCCCCGGGAGATCCGGGGCGGGCGTCGTCGTGTGCGGCGGGACCTACGGCTGGCGGTCGTCCCCGAGCGCGGTCTGCGAGGCCTCGTCGGCCGCGGCGAGGCGCGCGTCGACACTGCGGTTCGACTCCTCGAGCCGCTCGTCGAGCGCCGCGTCCGGGACGATGTCGGCCGCGGTGGCGTCCGGTCGGGGGTTCGCCGCCGCCGCGCCGTCCGCGGTCGCGGTGTTCGCCAGGCTCTCGTTCGCGAGCTTCGAGATGCGCGACAGGAAGTCCGTGCCCCCACCGGCTCCCGCGACCGGACCGCTGCCGGTCCGCCCGCCGGTGAAGCCCTTGGCGATGCCGGACAGCGCCTCGGTGAACTCGCTCGGGATCATCCAGAGCTTGTTCGCGGTGCCCTCGGCGATCTTCGGCAGGGTCTGCAGGTACTGGTAGGACAACAGCTTGTCGTCCGGGTCACCGGTGTGGATCGCGTCGAAGACGGTCGCGATGGCCTGCGCCTCACCCTCGGCGCGGAGCACCTGGGCCTTCGCGTCACCCTCGGCGGCGAGGATCGCGGCCTGCCGTTGGCCCTCGGCCTCGAGGATCGCCGACTGCTTGGTGCCCTCGGCCTGCAGGATCGCGGCTCGACGGCTCCGTTCGGCGCGGAGCTGCTGCTCCATGGCGTCCTGGATCGACACGGGCGGCTCGATCGCCTTGAGCTCGACACGACCGACCCGGATGCCCCACTTGCCGGTCGCCTCGTCGAGGACGACCCGGAGCTGGCCGTTGATGTTGTCGCGGCTGGTCAGTGCCTCTTCGAGGTTGAGGCCACCCACGACGTTGCGGAGCGTCGTGGTGGTGAGCTGCTCGACCGCACCCAGGTAGTTCGCGATCTCGTAGGTGGCGGCGCGTGCGTCGGTCACCTGGAAGTAGACGACGGTGTCGATCGAGACCACCAGGTTGTCCTCGGTGATCACCGGCTGCGGCGGGAAGGACACGACCTGCTCGCGCATGTCGATGAGCGGGCGGAGCCGGTCGATGAAGGGCACCAGGATGTTGAGTCCGGGGCTGAGCGTCTTGTGGTACTTGCCGAGTCGTTCGACGATCCCGGCCGTCGCCTGGGGCACGATCCGGATCGCGCGGGACAGGACGACGATCACGAAGATCACGACGACGAGGACGAGGACGATCAGGGCGATCGTCCCGGCTGAGATGGTCACGAGGTGGCCCTTTCTCCGAGGCGGACGACCGCGGTCGACCCCTCGATGGACTCGACGACCACGGGGGTGCCGAGCGGTGGTGTGCGGTCGGGGGAGCCTGCGGCGAGCCGGGCGCTCCAGGTCTCGCCGTTCGCGAGACGGACCTGCCCGGGGGACGACGACGTGAAGGCCACCGCGACGGTGCCGCGCAGGCCGATCAGCCCCTCGATGTTGGTGCGGTGCGGGTCGGCGTTCCGGCCGAGCGCCACGAGCAGCCGGGGGCGGACGAGCGAGAGCAGCACGAGTGCGACGACGGCCGCGATGATCGCGGAGAGCCACCACGGCGCGCCGACCAGCGCTGCGATCAGACCCCCGGCCGCGCCCGCGGCGAGCATCAGGAAGATGAAGTCGAGCGTGAAGATCTCGACCACGCCCAGCAGCAGTGTCAGTCCGATCCAGACGACGGTCTGGATCCAGTCGATGTTCACGCGATCTCCCTCCCTTGCATCGCGCGCTCCGGCGTGCAGCGTCGCGACGGCCGGTCCAACTCCGTTCAACATATCAAGTCACGCTCGGGTCCGCGCGGGTGCGACTGACGCTCGCCCGGCGCGGGCCGCGTGGTTGGTAGGCTCGTCGGCGGCCGACCGGCCACAGCAGCGACCTGGAGAACACGCCTGTGACGAACCCCCTCGCCCCCGGATCCCTCGCCGACAAGCGCGCCCTCGTCACGGGGTCGTCGCGCGGTATCGGCGCCGACACCGTCGGCTACCTGGCCGAGGCCGGCGCGAAGGTCGTCGTGAACTACCGCAACAAGGCCCGGCGCGCCGAGCAGATCGTCGAGAAGGTCGTCGCTGCCGGCGGTTCCGCGATCGCCGTGGCTGCCGACCTGACCGACCACGACTCCGTCCAGGCGATGGTCGACCGCGTCGTGGCCGAGTGGGGCGGGATCGACCTGCTCGTGCTCAACGCCTCCGGCGGCATGGAGGCCGACCTGGGGGAGGACTACGCACTCCGCCTGAACCGCGACGCACAGGTCGACATGCTGCAGACCGCCGTGCCGCACATGCCGGCCGGCTCGCGTGTCGTCTTCGTGACGAGCCACCAGGCCCACTTCGTCGAGACCGCCGAGACGATGGACGAGTACGTCCCCGTCGCCAAGAGCAAGCGCGCCGGCGAACTCGCGCTGCGCGAGCTCATCCCGCAGCTCGAGGCCGCCGGCATCGAGTTCGTGACCGTCTCCGGCGACATGATCGAGGGCACCATCACGGCGACGCTGCTCAACCGCCTGAACCCCGGTGCGATCGAGGGTCGGCGCCAGGAGGTCGGGAAGCTCTACAGCGTGTCCGAGTTCGCGGCCGAGATCGCCCTGGCCGCCGTCGAGCCGGTCCCGGCCGACCACACGAAGCTCGTCGGCGACACGAGCGGTTTCACGGCCTGACACGGGGCGGGGGACGGCGCGACGGGTAGCCTCGGGCGGATGACAGCGAAGCCCGGCCTCCGTCTGACCTCCCGCATCCTCCTGCTCGACCCGGACGGCCGCGTGTTCCTCATGGACACGCGGTCGCCGTCGTCCGACCACGCGCACCGGTGGATCACCCCCGGTGGCGGCGTGGACCCGGGGGAGTCGCACCGCGACGCCGCCGTCCGCGAGCTCCGTGAGGAGACCGGCGTCGTCGTCGACGATCCGGGCGACCCCGTGTGGAGCTGGGACTTCACGGTCGAGTGGGACCTGGCCGACCACGACCGCGGCCACAGCGAGTTCTACGTCGTCCGGACGCCCGGCTTCGAGCTGTCCGATGCCGAGTGGACCGACGACGAGCGCGTCGACATCCTCGCTTCGCGGTGGTGGACCGCCGAGGAGCTCGACGCCACCGACGAGCCCTTCGAGCCGGTGGAGCTCCCGGACCTGGTCCGGCAGCACCGTGCCGTCTGATCCGGCAGCACCGGGTGCGTACAGCTGATGTGAACGCACGTCGCAGGAAGCGCCTACCGTGTGCGCTGACGGCCGCACGCAACCCGTGCCAGCGGCCCTGACACGAGGAGCTCCCATGTCCACGAACGGTTTCCCGCCGGCACCGAACACGCCCGGCGCGGCACCCGCGACGAACGGCGGCAACGGCCTCGCCATCGGGTCGCTGGTGCTCGGCATCGTCGCCGTCGTCTTCGGCTTCCTGTTCTCGATCATCGGTCTGATCGCCGGCATCGTCGGCCTGATCCTCGGCTTCGTCGCGCGTCGCCGGGGCCTGAACCGCGGCATGGTCCTCGCCGGCATCGTCCTGAGCGTCATCGGCATCGTCATCGCGATCATCTTCATGATCTTCGGCGCCGTGCTGGCGACGCAGATGCTGCAGAACCAGTAGCACCACCGGACGGGAGGCGCGTGGCGGCACCGCCACGCGCCTCCCGTCCGTCTGTCCGGTCACCGTCGACGACCGCACCGCCCGGACCGACACAGGCCGTGCCGAGTAGCGTCCCCGCCATGACGTACAGCCAGCCGGACCCCGCAGAAGAGACCACCCAGGCCGAGCAGCCGGAGCAGCCGGACACCGACCGTTCCGAGGTCGAGGAGGACGGCAGCGAGCAGGCCGCCCTCGAGATCGACGCCGACGACGTGCCCACCGGCGACGAGACGCCCGAGCACTGACGACCCGGCCGTCGCCGCCGACCGCGCAGGTCCGTCGGACCCGCAACGCCACCGCGGAGCCGGCCACGATGCGCGGCCGGTCACGACGCCCAGGTCGCACGACATGCCGTTCACGTCGATCGTGAGCGGCATGTCGTGCACCCACGGCGGACGAACGGCGGCGCGTCGTGCGACGAGAACGGTGCGTGGACGCGAGTTCCCCGGCTGCCTGGCTGTTCCGCGCTGAGCGCCGATAATGCATATTATGTCAACTCAGGTGACTCGAGACGGGCGGACTCCCGTCTGTGCGGCTCCCCTGATCGCCCCGCCCTGCGTCAGGGCGCAGGTCTCGGCGTGACCAGCGGGCAGTCGTCGACCTGCGCCGCGACGAACACGAGCACCAGTTCCTCGTCGGACACGTTCGTCGCCTCGTGGTCGACGAAGGGTGCCTCGACGAGCACCTGACCGGGTTCGTGGTACTGCACGACGTCGGCCGTCCGGTGTCGCAGTCGCCCCCGGGCGACGATCCCCGTCTGCCAGGCGTCGTGCCGGTGCCACCCCGTCGACGCCCCCGGTGGGATCCGCGCCACGAAGGAGCGGACGACTCCGTCCGCCCGGTCGACGCCCGGTGGCACCGTCAGCCGACAGTCGTCGATCACTGCGAGCTCCGCGAGCTCGACGCGCGCTCCACTTCCCCACGTCATGCCCGCAGTATGTCAGATGACACACTGGCTGTCCGCAGGTCGCGGACGACCGGGACGGCGGCGTCTCAGAACACCGCGACGGTCATCCCCGACCCGGTCGCCGGCCGGTCCATCGCCTCGAGCGCATCGGGCAGGTCGCCGAACCCGATCGTCCGTCCGATCGACTCGGCGGGACGGAGCCGACCGGCGACCACGTCGTCGAGCATCGCGGCGTACTCCCCCACTGCGATCCCGTGACTCCCGAGCAGCTCGAGCTCGTCGGCGATGACCCTGCCCATCGGGATGACCGGCACGGCCTCGTCGTCGAGCAACAGGCCGACCTGCACGTGCCGACCGCGCGGACGGAGCGAGCCCACCGCGGCGAGCGAGGTCGCCCGGCTGCCGTAGGCGTCCACCGACACGTGCGCGCCCCCTCCGGTCACACCGTGCACCGTCGCCGCCACGTCCTCGCCCATCGGCAGCGTGGTCGCGCCGAGTGCCGCCGCCCGCTCGAGCGCTGCCGGCGAGACGTCGACGGCGACCACGCGTGCGCCCGCTGCCACGGCGACCAGCACGGTGGACAGTCCGACACCGCCGCAGCCGAAGACGGCGACCCACTCCCCTGCGGCGACCCGACCCCGTGCGTGCAGCGCGTGGTACGCGGTGCCGAACCGGCAGCCGAGCCCCGCCGCCTCGGCGAAGCCGACCTCGTCGGGCAGCGCCACGAGGTTCACGTCGGCGTGCGGCACCACCACCGCCTCGGCGTACGAGCCCGGCAGCGTGAACCCGGGCTGCTGCTGCCGGGTGCACACCTGCGTGGCCCCGTCGCGGCACTGCTCGCACGTACCGCAGGCGAAGACGAACGGCGCGGTCACCCGGTCGCCGACGGCGAAGCCGGTGACGTCGTCGCCGACGGCCGACACGGTCCCCGAGAACTCGTGGCCCGGCACGTGCGGCAACGACACCGAGTCGTCGTGGCCCTTCCACGCGTGCCAGTCGCTCCGGCACACCCCGGTCGCACGGACGGTGACGACGACGCCGTCGACGGGTGCCTCCGGCGTCGGGAGCTCGACGATGACGGGCATGGAACCGAAGCGGTCGTACCGGACTGCGCGCATGCCGTCATCCTGGCAGACCGACCGACGGCAGGCGCGTGGCGGACCCGCCACGTGCCTCCCGTCCGCCGCCCGGTCAGTACTCGATGCGGCCGGTCCGGTCGTGGAACTCCCCCGTCGGTCCGTCCGGGCCGACCTGCGCGAGCGCCACCGTCGCGTCCGTGCCCTCCGTGACGGTCTGGTGCCCGCCGAAGCCGTTGAACGCGGTCGCGGTGTAGCCGGGGTCGGTCGCGTTCACGCGGAACCCGGGCAGGTTCTTCGCGTACTGCACCGTCGCGGCGATGAGCGCCGCCTTCGACGCCGCGTACGGCACGGCGGGGACCGGGTGCTCGTCGCGACCGGGCGTGATGAGCCAGCGCGCGAAGCCGACGCCGGACGCGACGTTGACGATCACCGGGTTCGACGAGCGACGCAGCAGCGGCAGGGCCGCCTGCGTCACCCGGACGACCCCGACGACGTTCGTGTCGAGCACGTCGGCCATCGCGTCCGCGTCGAGGTCGTCGACGCCGAA
Source organism: Curtobacterium sp. P97 (assembly GCF_023712445.1). Taxonomy (NCBI): domain Bacteria; kingdom Bacillati; phylum Actinomycetota; class Actinomycetes; order Micrococcales; family Microbacteriaceae; genus Curtobacterium; species Curtobacterium sp. P97. The sequence goes on from NZ_JAMAYF010000006.1 coordinate 45,641, forward strand.
CGCGGTCCCGAGCACCCCCGCGTTGTTCACGAGCACGTCGAGTTCCGGCAGTGACGCGAGCGCGGCGTCGACGCTCGCCTGCTCGGTGACGTCGAGCGCCACGACGTGCGCGCCGAGGGCGCGCGCCTCGTCCCCGGAGGCGGGGTCACGCATGCCGGCGTACACGGTGTGCCCGGCCTCGACGAGTCGGCGTGCGGTCTCGAGGCCGAGCGAACGGTTGGCCCCGGTGATGAGTGTGGTGGTCATGCCGTCCACGATGCCCGCGTCGCCGTCGGGTTCCCAGGCACCGGTCGACGGTGGGACCGGCAGTACCAGGACCGCCTGCCCGAACCGGGTGATGATGGTCGCATGAGCGAGTTCGCGGAGGTGTTGCGCGCCTGGCGTGACCGGGTGCGTCCGGCCGAGGTCGGACTGCCGGCGGGGCCGGGCCGGCGCACCGCCGGGCTCCGACGCGAGGAGCTGGCGACCCTGGCCGGGGTCAGCGTCGACTACGTGGTGCGCCTGGAGCAGGGCAGGGCGACGAACCCCTCACCGCAGCTGCTCGGCGCACTCGCGACCGCGCTCCGGCTCACCGAGGCCGAACGCGACCACCTGTTCCGGGTCGCGGGCGCCGCGGTGCCCTCGCGGGGCGAGGTCCCCCGCCACGTCCCGCCCGGCGTGCACCGCATGCTCGACCGGCTCGGGGACGTCCCGCTGGCCGTGTTCACGGCGGCGCACGACATCGTGCTGTGGAACGACCTCTGGGCCACGGTCTCCGGCGACCCCGGGCGCTGGACGGGCCTCGAGGCGAACCTCGTGTGGCGGCACTTCACGCAGGGGCACGACGGCGTCGAGTGGGACGACACCCACCAGGAGGACTTCTCGAGCGACCTGGTCGCCGACCTCCGCTCCGCCCTGGGCCGGTACCCGGCGGATCGGCGTCTCGCGGAGCTGGTGGCACGGCTGCGCCGTGCGTCCCCGGAGTTCGAGCGGCGCTGGCACGGCGGGCGCATCGCCGAGCACCGGACCAGTCGCAAGGTCGTGCACACCCCGGTCGGCCCGGTGGAGATCGACTGCGACGTGCTCAGCGTGCCGGGCAGCGACCTGCGGATCGTGGTCTACACGGCGGTGCCCGGCAGCGAGGACGCCGCGAAGCTGGACCTGCTCCGGGTCACGGGGCTGCAGGAGTTCGTGACACCCGGACGCTGAGCACCTCCGCCGCGCCCGCCCCCTCGGCGCGCGCGGCGGCGCTCGTCACTCGCCGAAGCCGGAGCGGACGAGCGCGACGAGGGTGTCGACGGCGTCCCGTGCGTCGGGTCCGTCCGCCTCGATCGTCACGCTCGCGCCCTTCGGCAGGGCGAGCGCCATGATCGCGAGGAGGCTCTTCGCGTCGACGCCGTTGACGCGGACGCGCGACTCGTGCTTCGCGGCGGCCTTCACGAACTCGGCCGCGGGCCGGGCGTGCAGGCCGCTCTCGTTGACCAGTTCGACGGTCTCGGTGACCGCCCCGTCGGTCGGATCCGCGTCGTCGGCGGGCGCCGTGCCTCCCGGCTGGTCCCCCGTCGGGTCGGAGGCGCTCTCGTCGTCGTCCGCGGACCGTGCGGCCGATGACGCAGCGGCCAGGACGGCGTCGACGTCGCCGCCGGTCTGCGCGGCGACCGCCGCGGCCACCGTGCCCTCGACCAGCGGGGCCTGCGAGACGTGCACCCGGTCGCGGTCGGCCTCGTCGAGGAAGTCCAGTGCGGTGTCGGTGGTCAGGTAGGCGGAGCCGAGGTCGCAGAGCACGACGACGGCGTCCGCCGGCGCGAGCTCCTGGATGCCGTCGGCGATCGCCTCGAAGGACGTCCCGATGCCGCCGTCGTCCGTGCCGCCGGCGGCCACCATCGGGACGTCCGCGGCCATCTGGCGGGCGAGCTCGACGGTGCCGGTCGCGATCGCCGCGCTGTGCGAGACGACCAGGATCCCGACGGTCACGCGGCGTCCACCGCTGCGCGCAGGATGTACGCCGTCGACTGCGCCCCGGGGTCGCGGTGTCCGATCGCCCGCTCCCCGAGGTAGCTGGCGCGGCCCTTGCGGGCGACGAGGGGGTCGGTCGACTCGGCGCCGGTCACGGCGGCGTCGGCGGCGGCCTCGAGCACGCGCTCCGGCCCGTCGCCGGCCGCCGCAGCGGCGGTCGCGGCGTCGACGGCCGCGGACCACGCGTCGACCATCGTCTTGTCGCCGACCTCGGCCTTGCCACGGGAGACGACACCGTCGCGTGCGGCGGTGAGCACGGCCACGACCGTGTCGGCGTCGAGCTCGGTCGCGTCGCCGGCCGCCTGGGCGGCCTTCAGGTAGGCGGTCCCGAAGAGCGGACCGGCGGCACCGCCCACCGTCGAGATGAGCTTCGTCGCGACGGCCTTGAAGACCGCTCCGGGGGTGTCGAAGGAGCCGCCGTCGACGGTCTCGAGCACGGCGCGGAACCCCCGGTCGAGGTTCTCTCCGTGGTCGCCGTCGCCGATCTCACGGTCGAGCGTGACGAGCTCGGCGCGGTGGTCGTCGATCGTCGCGGCGGTGCGGCGCACCCAGTCGATGGCCCATGCGGTGTCGAGCGCCAATTCGTGTTCCTTCCTGGATGGTGGACGGTGGTCAGCGACCCCAGCGCAGCGCCGGGGTCTCCACCGGGGCGTCCCAGAGTGCCGTGAGCTCCTCGTCGAGCACCGTGACGGTGATCGAGAAGCCCGGCATCTCGAGGGACGTGACGTAGTCGCCGACCACGCTACGCGCGACGTGGTGGCCACGGTCCGTGAGGACCTCGGCGGCGCGCCGGTAGACGATGTAGAGCTCGGACAGCGGGGTCCCGCCCATCCCGTTCACGAGGAGCAGCAGCTGCGAGCCCGCAGGCGCGTCGAGGTCGGCGAGCACCGGTTCGAGCACGCGGTCGACGAGTTGGTCGGCCGGAGCCATCGGGATGCGCTCGCGGCCGGGCTCGCCGTGGATGCCGATCCCGAGCTCGACCTCGTCGTCGGCGAGCGTGAAGGACGGCTCCCCCGCGTGCGGGACGGTGCCGGAGCCCAGGGCCAGGCCCATCGACCGGGTGACCTCGTTGACGCGGCGGGCGACCGCCGCGACGGCGTCGAGGTCGTCGCCGCGCTCGGCTGCGGCGCCGGCGCACTTCTCGACCACGACGGTGCCGGCCACGCCGCGGCGTCCTGCCGTGTAGAGCGAGTCCTGCACGGCGACGTCGTCGTCGACGACGACGGACTCGACGCGGATGTCCTCCAGCTCGGCCAGCTCCGCCGCGGTCTCGAAGTTGAGGACGTCGCCGGTGTAGTTCTTCACGATGTGGAGCACGCCCGCTCCCCCGTCCACCGCCTTCGTCGCGGCGACGATGGGGTCCGGGGTCGGACTGGTGAAGACCGGCCCCGGCACGGCTGCGTCGAGCATGCCGTGGCCGATGAACCCGGCGTGGAGCGGCTCGTGCCCGCTGCCGCCGCCGCTCACGATGCCGACCTTGCCGCGGACGGGGGCGTCGGCGCGGTGCAGGTGGATCGGGTCCTCGACCAGGACGACGTGCCCCTCGTGCGCCCGGGCGAACCCACGGACGGTCTCGGTCACGACGTCGTGCGGATCGTTGATGAGCTTCTTCATGACGGACCTCCACGAGGACGGGGGTCGACCGCGGGCGGATCCACACCGCCGTCGTCGACCGGAGTGCGTTCACCCTACAGCGACCGCCCGTTCGCCTCGGGTGCACGTTCGTGCAGGGCCATGCTCCCGCGGCCCCGGTGCGGGATGCCGGACCGCACACCGCTCGTGCACGTTCGTGCAGTTTCGCGGACTCGACTCGTTGCGTGATCGCGTCGCGACGATTCGCCTCACTATGCTCGGCCCCAATCACTCGACGGGGAGTGCCGGACGCAGCAGCCACCGGACCCCCACCACTCGCACTGGAGGTCACCGATGGACGGCATCGGCGTCAATTTCATGTCAGAGCTCGTCGGTACGGCGTTGCTCATCATCCTCGGTGGCGGTGTCGTCGCCGCCGTCTCGCTGACGAAGTCCAAGGGCTTCGGCGCCGGCTTCCTCATGGTCACGATCGGTTGGGGCTTCGCGGTCTTCGCCGGCGTCACCGTGTCGTACAGCTCCGGTGGTCAGCTCAACCCCGCCGTGAGCCTCGGCCTCGCCCTGCTGGGCAAGATCACCGTCGGCGAGATGTTCCTCTACTGGATCGCCCAGCTCATCGGCGCGATCATCGGTGCCGTCATCGTCTGGCTGGCGTACAAGCAGCACTTCGACGAGGAGCCCGACGCGGCCGCCAAGCTCGGTGTCTTCTCGACCGGCCCGGCCATCCGCAGCTACGGCTGGAACGTCGTCACCGAGGTCATCGGCACCTTCGTGCTCGTGTTCGTCGTGCTCGCCTTCACCAACGGCAAGACCCCGGCCGAGCTCGGTGCCGTCCCCGTCGCCTTCCTCGTGATCGCGATCGGTGTCTCGCTCGGTGGCCCCACCGGCTACGCCATCAACCCGGCGCGTGACCTCGGCCCGCGCATCGCCCACGCGATCCTCCCGATCAAGGGCAAGGGTTCCAGCGACTGGTCCTACGCCTGGGTCCCGGTCGTCGGCCCGCTCGTCGGTGGTGCCCTCGCCGCCGGTGCCTCGACCTTCCTGCTCCCCGTCGTCTCCTGACGACCACCCGTCCACCACACCGAACGCAACCCAAGGAGAACCCATGGCCGACTACATCGTCGCCATCGACCAGGGCACGACCTCGACGCGCGCCATCGTCTTCGACCACTCCGGCTCGATCAAGTCGGTCGGCCAGAAGGAGCACGAGCAGATCTTCCCGCGTGCCGGTTGGGTCGAGCACGACCCGGCGGAGATCTGGGACAACGTCCGCGAGGTCATCGGCCAGGCCCTGTCCCGCGCCGACATCACCCGCCACGACGTCGCGGCGGTCGGCATCACCAACCAGCGCGAGACCGCCGTGGTCTGGGACAAGAACACCGGCAAGGCCGTCTACAACGCCATCGTCTGGCAGGACACCCGCACGCAGTCGATCGTCGACGAGCTCGCCGACGGTGACACCGACCGCTACAAGGCGATCGTCGGCCTGCCCCTCGCCACGTACTTCGCCGGCACCAAGATCGCCTGGATCCTCGACAACGTCGAGGGTGCGCGCGAGAAGGCCGAGGCGGGCGACCTGCTCTTCGGCACCACCGACACCTGGGTCCTCTGGAACCTGACGGGTGGCACCGACGGCGGCGTCCACAAGACCGACGTCACGAACGCGTCCCGCACGCTGTTCATGGACCTCGAGACGCTCCAGTGGCGCGACGACATCCTGGCCGACTTCGGGGTGCCGAAGTCGATGCTCCCGGAGATCGTCAGCTCCTCCGAGGTCTACGGCCACGTCGAGTCCTCCAGCCTGCTCCGCGAGGTCCCGATCGCCGGCATCCTCGGCGACCAGCAGGCCGCGACCTTCGGTCAGGCCGCGTTCGACCAGGGCGAGTCGAAGAACACCTACGGCACCGGCAACTTCCTCATCTTCAACACGGGCACGGAGATCGTCCGGTCGGAGAACGGGCTGCTCACCACGGTCGGCTACAAGCTCGGCGACCAGGAGACGCACTACGCCCTCGAGGGGTCGATCGCCGTCACGGGCTCGCTCATCCAGTGGCTCCGCGACAACCTCGGCATCATCGGCAGCGCCCCGGAGGTCGAGGCCCTCGCCAAGACCGTCGAGGACAACGGCGGCGTGTACTTCGTCCCGGCGTTCTCGGGCCTGTTCGCGCCGTACTGGCGACCGGATGCCCGCGGTGCCCTGGTCGGCCTGACCCGCTACGTCAACAAGGGGCACATCGCGCGTGCCGCCCTCGAAGCGACGGCGCTGCAGACCCGCGAGGTCCTCGACGCCGTGAACGCGGACTCCGGCGTGGACCTGACCGAGCTCAAGGTCGACGGTGGCATGACGGCCAACGACGCGCTCATGCAGTTCCAGGCGGACATCCTCAACGTGCCGGTCGTCCGTCCGGTCGTCGCGGAGACCACCGCCCTCGGAGCCGCGTACGCCGCCGGTCTGGCCGTCGGGTTCTGGGCGAACCTCGACGAGCTCCGCGCCAACTGGCAGGAGGACCGGCGCTGGGAGCCGCAGCTCGACGACGCCGAGCGCGACCGCCAGCTCCGCCTGTGGAAGAAGGCCGTCACGAAGACCTTCGACTGGGTCGACGAGGACGTGCGCTGACGCACTGACGAGGTGACCGCACGGAGGCGCGGTGCCGGTCCCACGGGCCGGTGCCGCGCCTCCAGGCCGTTGCGGTGGTGCGTCCGGAGCGGCGTCCTCGTGTCCGTCTGCTCGCCACGGGACGCCGCCCGTACGACGAGACGCCCCCGGATCCGGGGGCGTCTCGTCGTCTCCGGTGCGGCTCGCGCCGACGCCGGCGTCCCGCGCGGGGCTGCTCAGGCCGCCGGCGCGGCGCCGACCCAGTCGGCGAGCTTCCGCGCGGCGGCGCCGGAGTCGACGGCCCCGGCTGCGACGGCGAGCTGCTCGCGGAAGCGCTGCAGGATCGGTCGGTCCGCCTGCTCGGGGTCCTCGGCGAGGCGGAAGGACACCAGGCCGGCGGCGGCGTTGAGCAGCACGATGTCGCGGACCGGACCGGTCTCCCCCGCCAGCACGCGGTGCACGACGGCGGCGTTGTGCTCCGGGTCGCCGCCGAGCAGGTCCTCGGTTCGCGCGCGGGCGATCCCGAGGTCGCGCGGGTCGAGGTCGTGCTCGGTGACGCGGCCGCCCGTGACCTCCCAGATGTGGGAGTGGCCCGTCGTGGTCAGCTCGTCGAGGCCGTCGTCGCCGCGGAACACGAGCGCCGTCGCGCCACGGGTCTGGAAGACGCCCGTGATGATCGGGACGAGCTCGAGCTGTGCGACGCCCACGGCGTTCGCCTCGCACCGTGCCGGGTTCACCAGCGGGCCGAGGAAGTTGAAGACCGTCGGCACCCCGATCTCGCGCCGCACCGGTGCCGCGTGCGCGAAGCCGGGGTGGAACGCGCTCGCGAACGCGAACGTCAGACCGACACGCCGGAAGGTGTCCGCGACACGCGCGGCGTCCATCGTGAGGTCGAGTCCGAGCGCGGCGAGCACGTCGCTCGAGCCGGACTTCGACGAGCTCGCGCGGTTGCCGTGCTTGACGACCGGCACGCCCGCGGCCGCGATGACGATCGCGGCCATCGTCGAGACGTTGACGGTGCCGACGACGTCGCCGCCGGTGCCCACGATGTCGAGCGCCATCGGGTCGACGTCCAGCGGGACGGCGGCGTCGAGGATGGCGTCGCGGAAGCCCACGACCTCGTCGACGGTCTCCCCCTTGGCGCGGAGCGCGACCGCGAAGGCCGCGATCTGTGCGGCGGTCGCACGTCCCTGGACGATCTCCTCCATGGCCCACGTGGACTGCCTGATCGAGAGGTCCTCGTGCGCCATGAGCGCGCTGATCACTGCAGGCCAGGAGAGTGCGTGGGACATGGCTCGATCGTACTGAGTTCGAACGACCCGCCAGTGTCCTGCGAAAACACTGTCAGTGGTTTCGGCCATAATGGAGGACGTGACTAGCACCCCTCTCTCCAGATCCGCCAGCGGTCCGGTCCTGAACAGGCCGAACGCCGTTGCCGTGGGGACGATCGTGTGGCTGGGCAGCGAGGTCATGTTCTTCGCCGGCCTGTTCGCGATCTACTTCACCCTGCGCAGCACCTCGCCCGAGCTCTGGGCGACCGAGACCGCCAAGCTCGAGGTGCCGTTCGCCTCGGTGAACACGATCATCCTGGTGCTGTCCAGCTTCGCCTGCCAGTTCGCGGTGTTCGCCGCGGAGCGCTTCCAGGTGCACCGCACGAGCTGGAACCCGAAGGACTGGGGCATGACGGAGTGGTTCTTCGTCACGTACTGCATGGGCGCGATCTTCGTCTGCGGCCAGATCTTCGAGTACGCGAACCTCTGGCACGAGGGCGTGACGCTCTCGTCGAGCGCCTACGGCTCCGCGTTCTACATGACCACCGGCTTCCACGGCCTGCACGTCACGGGTGGTCTCATCGCCTTCCTCCTGACCCTCGGCCGCGGCTTCGCCGCCAAGAACTTCGGGCACAAGGAGGCGACCACCGCGATCGTCGTGTCGTACTACTGGCACTTCGTCGACGTGGTCTGGATCGGCCTCTTCGCTGTCATCTACCTTCTCAAGTAGGAACTGGACACCCCCCACCGCATGTTCACCAGAAGCAAGTCCAAGAAGGGCCGCCGTTCCCCGATGGCGACCGTCTCGCTCATCGTCGTCGGTCTCATGACCACCGGCGGTGCGTACGCGCTGTTCAGCTCGACGGCCAACGCCGACGACAGCACCACCTCCGCGGTGTCCAGCCAGTCCAAGGTCAACGAGGGCGAGAAGCTCTTCGCCTCGAACTGCGCCACCTGCCACGGTCTCGACGCGCAGGGCACCGGCGAGGGTCCGTCCCTCATCGGTGTCGGTGCCGCGTCGGTCGACTTCCAGGTCGGGACCGGTCGCATGCCGATGGCCGCGCAGGGCCCCCAGGCCGAGGAGAAGCCCGCCCAGTTCACGGACGAGCAGATCGACGCGATGGGCGCCTACGTCGCGTCGCTCGGCCCCGGCCCGTCGATCCCCTCCTCCGACCTCACGAACGGTGGCGGTGACGCTGCCGAGGGTGCCGAGCTCTTCCGCATCAACTGCGCGATGTGCCACAACGTGGCCGGCGCCGGTGGTGCGCTGACCGAGGGCAAGTACGCCCCGAACCTGCAGTCGGTCTCCGGCAAGCACATCTACGAGGCCATGGTCACGGGCCCGCAGAACATGCCGGTCTTCAACGACCTCAACCTGACGCCGGAGCAGAAGGCCGACATCATCACGTACCTCAAGTACGTGCAGGACAACAAGTCCCCGGGCGGGTTCGCCCTCGGCTCCCTCGGCCCGGTGGCAGAGGGTCTGTTCATCTGGATCTTCGGACTCGGCGCGGTCGTCGCGATGACCGTCTGGCTGACCGCGAAGTCCAACTGATCGTCCGTGTCGAACGACACTGAAGGGAACACCATGGCAGAGCACGACGACGAGGCAGTGAACTCGTCCTCGGCTGTCGAGAAGCACGGCGCGACCAGCACGTCGGCCGGGATCGCGGTCGTCCCCGCGGACCCGTTCGAGAACCCGGGTGAGCCGCCGCACCGCGCGCGCCGCACCGATGTCGACCCGAAGAAGCAGCGTCTGGCCGAGCGTCAGGTCGCCACGTTCTTCTACCTGTCCATCGTGGGCAGCGTCCTCGCGATCGCCGCGTACATCGCCTTCCCGATCGACCCCGAGGACTTCGGGACGGTCCGTGCCGGCAACCTCTGGCTCGGTCTGGCGATCGCCCTGGCCCTGCTCGCGCTGGGCCTCGGCGCCGTCTACTGGTCGAAGTCGCTCGTCGTGGACCGCGAGATCACGGAACTGCGTCACAGCACCCGTGGCACCGACGCGACCCGTGCCAAGGCGGTCGAGGCGTTCCAGCTCGCCGACAAGGAGTCCGGGTTCAGCCGTCGCAAGCTGATCCGCAACTCGATGATCGGTGCCCTGGTGGCCTTCCCGCTGCCCGGTGTCGTCCTCGTCCGTGACTTCGCCCCGGCGGAGGACCCGAACGAGCTCCTGCGCCACACCTTCTGGAAGTCCGGCATGCGCCTGACGAAGGACCCGACGGGTCTGCCGATCAAGGCGTCGGACGTCACCATCGGTTCGGTCTTCCACGTCATCCCGGACGGCATGCTCGACTCCGAGCACATGCTCGAGGAGAAGGCCAAGGCCTCCGTCCTCCTCATGCGTCTCGACCCGAAGGACCTCAACCCCTCCGCGGGGCACGAGGACTGGGGCTACGACGGCATCGTCGCCTACTCCAAGATCTGCACCCACGTCGGGTGCCCGGTCGCGCTCTACGAGCAGCAGACGCACCACCTGCTGTGCCCGTGCCACCAGTCGACGTTCGACGTCTCGAACAACTGCGAGGTCATCTTCGGCCCGGCTGCACGTCCCCTCCCCCAACTTCCGATCGCGATCGACGACGACGGCTACCTGGTCGCACAGAGCGACTTCCACGAGCCGGTCGGACCGTCCTTCTGGGAGCGTGAACGCTGATGACCAGCACCACCACCACGAGCGCGCCGGCCACGGCCACACGGCCCGAGCCGACGCGCGGGTCCCGACTCATCGGGGCCACCGCCAACTACATCGACGAGCGCACGAGCATCTCGGGCCTGGTGAAGGAGGTCGGGCGCAAGATCTTCCCCGACCACTGGAGCTTCATGCTCGGCGAGGTCGCGCTGTACAGCTTCGTCGTCGTCCTGCTGTCGGGGACCTTCCTGACGTTCTTCTTCCAGGCGTCGATGACCGAGGTCGTCTACAACGGCTCGTACGTCCCGCTCAAGGGCGTCGAGATGTCGACCGCGCTGCAGTCCACGCTGAACATCTCCTTCGACATCCGCGGTGGTCTGTTCGTCCGACAGATCCACCACTGGGCCGCCCTGCTGTTCGTCGCCTCGGTGATGCTGCACATGGCCCGCGTGTTCTTCACCGGTGCATTCCGCAAGCCGCGTGAGCTCAACTGGGTCTTCGGCTTCGTGCTCTGGGTCCTGGCCATGGCCGAGGGCTTCACCGGCTACTCGCTCCCCGACGACCTGCTCTCCGGCAACGGCCTGCGCATCATCGTCGGCATGATCGAGGGCGTCCCGGTGATCGGCGTGTGGATCGCCTACCTGCTGTTCGGTGGCGAGTTCCCGGGCACGGACATCGTCGGCCGCCTCTACACGCTGCACATCCTGCTGCTCCCGGCGATCCTCGTCGCGGTGCTCGGTGTCCACCTCGTGCTCGTCGTCATCAACAAGCACACGCAGTTCGCGGGCCCCGGCAAGACCAACGAGAACGTCGTCGGCGTCCCGATCCTCCCGGCGTTCGCCGCGAAGGCCGGTGGCTTCTTCTTCATCGTCGCGGGCATCCTCGCCCTCATCGCGTCGCTGTTCACGATCAACCCGATCTGGAACTACGGCCCGTACGACCCCTCCCCCGTGTCCGCCGGTACCCAGCCCGACTGGTACATCGGCTTCGCGGACGGTGCGCTCCGTCTGGTGCCGCCGCACTGGGAGGTCGTGTGGTTCGGCTACACGGTGTCGTTCAACATCCTCGTCCCGATCGCCGTCCTCATGGCGCTCATCATCGCGATGTTCGCCTACCCGTTCCTCGAGGCGTGGGTCACGGGCGACAAGCGTGAGCACCACCTGGCCGACCGTCCGCGCAACGCTCCGACCCGTACCGCCTTCGGTGCCGCGGGCATCACGCTCTACGCGTCGCTCTGGGCCGCTGCCTCGTCGGACATCATCGCGACGCACTTCATGGTGTCGATCGAGCACGTGATCCACGTCATCCAGGCCACGACGGTCCTCGGTCCGTTCGTCGCCTTCTGGATCACGAAGCGGGTCTGCCTGGCGCTGCAGAAGAAGGACCGCGAGATCGTCCTGCACGGCTACGAGTCGGGTCGCATCGTCCGGCTCCCGCACGGCGAGTACATCGAGGTGCACGAGCAGCTCGACGAGTACGAGCGCTGGAAGCTCCTGCAGTTCAACGAGTACAAGCCGCTCATGGTCCGTCCGGACGCCAAGGGTCGGATCACCGGTGTGCAGAAGGTCCGTGCGAACCTGTCCCGCTTCTTCTTCGAGGACCGCATCGCGCCGGTCACGAAGGCCGAGCTCGAGGCAGCGCACGCCGCGCACCACGGCCCGGAGCTGGAGGGCGACCACCAGGCCCAGGCTCCCGCGCTGGGCGCAGGCAACCACTAGGTTCCTCGGCAAGAACGAACGAGCCCCTCGACCACACCGTGGTCGGGGGGCTCGTTCGTTCGCCTGTTCTGGTGCAGACTCGCCACTCCCGGTTCACCGTGCATTCAGAGTGGCGTGCTGGACTCGTCATCGACGGTGTGGCAACGTGTTGCACCACGCATCCGCCAACGGAACGAGAGACCGATGGACAGCCGGACGGCCGAACACCCCAGGCCGAACCACTTCCTCCTCCACCTCAGCGACACCCACCTCGTGGCGGGTGACGGCGCGCTCTACGGCGACGTCGACTCCGCAGCACGGCTCTCGGCGATCGTCGCCGACATCGAGGCCTCCGGCACCCACCCGGAGGCCATCGTCGTCACCGGCGACGTCGCCGACAAGGGCGAAGCCGGTGCCTACGTCCGGATCCGCGACATCGTCGAGCCGGCTGCCCGCCGGATCGGCGCGCAGGTCATCTGGGCCATGGGGAACCACGACGAGCGCGGGGCCTTCCGCCAGGAGCTCTTCGGGCTGCAGCCGACCGATCGTCCGGTCGACTTCGTCTACGACGTGAACGGCCTCCGCGTGATCACCCTCGACACGAGCGTGCCGGGGGCACACCACGGCGAGGTCTCCCCCGCGCAGCTCGACTGGCTCGCCGAGGTGCTGTCCGAGGCGGCGCCGCACGGCACGATCCTCGCCATGCACCACCCACCCGTGCCGAGCGTGCAGGACCTCGCCGTCCTCGTCGAACTGCGCGACCAGGCGGCCCTCGCGGAGGTGGTCGAGGGGTCGGACGTCATCTCGATCATCGCCGGACACCTGCACTACTCGACGAGCGCCGTGTTCGCGGGCGTGCCCGTGTCCGTTGCGAGTGCCACCTGTTACACGCAGGACCTCACGGAGTACCAGGGCGGTACACGGGGGCAGGACGGCGCGCAGTCGTTCAACCTCGTCCACGTGTACGGGAACAACGTCGTGCACTCGGTGGTGCCGATCGGCCACTACTCCACGGTCGGCGAACCGGTGTCGTCGGAGCAGACGGAGGCGCGTCTCGCGGCGGCCGGCATCGCCATCGCCCCGGCCGTCGAGCCGGCGCCCGTCACCTCGAGCATCCCGGTGTTCACCCTCGACACGGTGCCCACCTCCCCCGTCCGCCGCTGACGGCTGTCCGTCCTCGACGGCTGTCCGTCATTGACGGCCGTCCGCCGATGACGGCCTGACGTCGCTGCAGGCCGCACACCGCCATGCGGGTGACGTCCCTGTGGGACGCGCGCCGAGCCTCCCGTCCGTCGCTGAGGCCACTCCTGCCCGCCGAGCGAGCACGACATGCCGCGCGCCGGTCGTCCGGCGGGCACGACTCGTCGCGCCAGCGCGCTGAGCGCGACAGGAAAGACCCGCTCGCTCGGCGGCGCCAGGGCTGGCCCGCTCGCCGCCACGAGGGAGACCGGGCCGGACGGTCCGCTGGGGGCTACTGCGCGTCCTGCTCCCACGGCGCCGGGAACGGGAAGTACTTCTCGAGGAAGTCCGTCACGCGCCGGGTGCGCTCGTCATCGGAGACCTCCGGGAAGCTCCCGTCGTTCAGGCAGAAGAAGTCGACGTTCCGCTTCTTGAGCAGGTCCTCCAGCGCCTTCAGCCCGGACTGCATGGTCGTGTCGACGTAGCGCACCGGAGCGTTCTCCTGCACGATCGCCCGACCGGTGAGCAGCGCGTAGTAGTGGTACAGGGAGTTCGTTACGGAGATGTTCTCGGCCGCGCGGAACCGCGATGCCATCGTCGCGCGGAACTCGTCCGCGAACTCGTGCTCCATCTCGGTCATGATCGAGGCGCGCAGCGGTGTGGGCGCGTGCTCGAGGTGCCGTGTGGTCACCGCGCCGAAGCGCTGCTGCAGCAGGCGACGGTTGACGCGGGCGGAGTTCTCGAACCCGCTCCGTGCCGGGTTGTTCGTCCCGAGCCCGATGCGGGTGGTCGCGAGGATGAACTTCGAGACCGACCCCGGGCTGAAGAACACCGACGGCTCGACCATCCGTCCGAAGAACATGTCGTCGTTCGAGTAGATGAAGTGCTCGCTGATGCCCGGGATGTGGTGCAGCTGCGACTCGACGGCCTGCGAGTTGTGCGTCGGGAGCACCGAGGGGTCTGCGAAGAACTCCTCGCTCCGGACGATCCGGACCTTCGGGTGGTCGGCGAGCCACGCGGGCGCCGGCGAGTCCGTCGCGATGTAGATCTGGCGGATCCACGGCGCGAAGGTGTGGACGGAGCGCAGCGCGTACTTCAGCTCGTCGATCTGTCGGAAGCGCGCCGGAGCGTCGTCGCCCTCCCCCAGCACGGCGTTCGCCTGCGCGGCCTGACGTGCCCGCTGGTACTCGATCGCGTTGCCGTCGACCCACGAGAAGACGATGTCGATCGGGAACCGGATGTCCGACACGTGGTCGTCGAACATGTGCTCGACGGTGCGCCAGGTGCGGCCGTAGCGTTCGATGTCGACGAGCTCGAACTCCTCGACGGGGAGACTGCGGCGCATCAGGGCGTTCTCGACGGGGGCGAGCACCTCGGTGTCGGTCACGCGCCAGAACTCGAGCTGCACGCTCGTCTCGGCGCCGTAGCGGAGGCGTCCCATCGGCTCGAGCCGGGGTCGGAAGAGCCGGAGCACCGGCTCGTCCACCGATCCGAGACCGTCGTCGAGCACGAGCACGGCGGGCTGCCCCGGCGGCTTCGCGTAGAACGGCTCGTTGACCGCGGCGGCCATGATCGCGCTCTCGGCACGCTGCCGGTCGCGCTCGTCGACCGCGACGACCGGACGTCGGTCGTTGCCGCGGATGAGCAGGTGGTCGACGTCGCCGGCGGTGAGCGCGTCGTCGAGGAACAACAGGTCCTCGATCATCGACTGCTGGGGCGTCAGGTGCCCGTTGACCAGGGTCAGGCGTCCCTTGCGGACGACGACGTCAGGTCGGTCGAGACCGCCGGAGGACGGTCGAGGGTTCAGCAGAGGACTCTCGGTCGCCGGCTCGGTCTCGTGGCTCATCCATGCCCTTCGCATCGCGTCAGCCGGGCCCTGTGCCCGGCTCCTGCGATCCTACCGTCCGGCGGGCGCGCGCGAGCGCCGCGCGGTCACGGTCGGGAGGCGCGCCCCGAGTCCGTCTCGCGCGGCACCTTGACGGCGATGCCGGTCAGGATGAAGGCCGCGGCAGCGACGAGCTGGAGGCCCGCCCAGACCTGGCCGGGGATCGGCACGATCACGACGGGGTTCCAGCACACCGCGATCGCGGCCGTGAGCGCGACGGCCCACCAGGAGCGGCCCCGGACGGCGAAGACGAGCACGATCAGCGCGAGCACCGTCACGCCCCACCGGACGAAGACGAAGCCCGAGGAGTCGAGGACCGCGACGAAGGCGATGAGGACGACCGCGGCGAGCAGCGACGGCGCGAGTGCCGGGCGCGTGAAGGGCGGCATCCCGTCGGCCGACGCCGCGGTGGTCGCCGGGCGCTCGTCGGGGCGGTGCGTCGGCACCCCCTGCAGCGACGAGCCTGCGGGGGGCCGACCCTTCCGTGCCATCAGGCGCCGGCCTCCTCGAGGTCGATCGCCTGGATCGGACGGGACATCGGCGGCAGCCCGCGGACGCGCTCGAGCGCCGGGACGAGCTCGTCGACGACCGCGCGGTAGCCGTCGGCGGTGAGGTGCAGGCCGTCCTCGGTGTAGCGGTCGGCGAGGTGGTCGTCCTCCGCGAGGGCCGGCCAGAGGTCGAGGTACTGGGCGTGGCAGGTGGCGACGAACTGACGGAGGTGCCGGTTCGCCTCCTCGATCTTGGCGCACCAGTCGGCCTGGCGGGGCAGGATCGACACGAGCAGCAGACGGACGCCGGGGAGCTCGCGGCGGAGCGTCACCAGGATCGACTCGACGCCGCGGACGACGTGCTCGACGCTCGACCGGTGGTTCCCGAAGTCGTTCGTCCCGATGAGCAGCACGATCACCTCGGGCTGCTCGGCGATCACGGCGTCGAGTCGCGCGAGCACCCCGTCGGTGGTGTCGCCGCCGACGCCCTGGTTGCTCGTGCGCTCGCCCGGGAGCCACTGGTCCCAGGAACCCTGCTCGGTGATGCTGTCGCCCAGGAACAGGACGGTGGGGTGTTCGGTGGTCATGCTGCCTCCTCGTGTACCGGTTCCTGCGGCCCATTCTGCTGGGTCCAGTTCCGCCCCGTCGACTCCGTGTGCTGCGACTCGCGCTCGGCCGCCGCCGTGATGCGTTCGACCATGCCGGGGAAGATGATGCCGTGGAAGGGCAGGATGCCGTACCAGTACAGGCGTCCGGGCAGTCCCTGGGGGAAGTAGATCGCCCGCTGGTGGTAGTCGCTGCCGCCGTCGTCGCTCGGGGTGACCCGCATCTCGAGCCAGGCGCGTCCCGGCGACTTGAACTCGGCACGGAGCCGCAGGTAGCGCCCGCGCTCGAGCCGCTCCACCCGCCACCAGTCGAGTGCGTCGCCCTGCTCCAGCCGGTGCGGGTCGCGTCGACCGCGGTTCAGGCCGACCCCGCCGGCGACCTTGTCCATCCACCCGCGTGCCACCCACGCCAGGGGGAAGGAGTACCAGCCGTTCTCACCGCCGATCGACTCCACGACGCGCCAGACGTCGTCCGCGCTCGCGCTCGAGTGCCGCTTCCGGTCGTCGACGTAGACGGTGTGCCCGGCCCACTCCGGATCGCTCGGCAGCGGGTCCGCCGGGGTCGAGGAGAGCGTGGCGCTGCGCCAGCTCGTCTGCACCTCGCCCTTCCGCATCTTCGTCAGGGCCAGCCGGACGGCACGGCGGTAGGAGGTGAGTCCGCCCTCCGGACGCGGGACGTACCGGTCGATGTCGTGCTCGCGTTGCACGCACTCGAACTGGAGCGACTCGATGATCGGTGTCGCGAGCTTCCGCGGGATCGGCGTCACGATGTTGAACCAGTGTGCGGAGAGACCCGGGGTCAGCACGGGCAGGACGGTGAAGCGGCGCTGCGGCAGCTTCGCCTCGACCGCGTAGCCGTTCAGCATCTGCCCGTACTTGAGGACGTCGGGACCACCGATGTCGAACGTCCGGTTGACGTCGGCGGGGATGCCGAGCGCCTCGACGAGGTAGTAGAGGACGTCACGGACGGCGATCGGCTGGATGCGGTTGCGGACCCAGCGGGGTGCCGGCATCCAGGGCAGGACGTCCGTCACGTGGCGGATCATCTCGAACGAGGTGCTCCCCGAGCCGATCACGACACCGGCCTGGTAGGCGATCGTCGGCACGCCGGAGGCCAGGAGCACGTCCCCGACCTCCTTCCGGCTCCGGAGGTGCTTCGACAGCTCGCCGTCGGGGTGCAGTCCGCCCAGGTAGACGAAGCGGCGCACACCGGCGTCGTGGGCCTCGCGCGCCATCGTCTCGACGGCGTCCCGCTCGGCCTGCTCGAAGTCGCCGTCGGCACCCATCGCGTGCGCGAGGTAGTAGACGGCCTCGACGCCCTGGACGGCGGACCGGACCGCCTCGGCGTCCTGCAGGTCGCCCTCGGCGACCTCGACGTCGTCGTGCCAGGGCACGTCCTGGAGCTTCCGCGGCGTGCGGACGAAGACGCGGACGTCGTGCCCGGCCTCGAGGAGGCGGGGGACGAGTCGTCCGCCGATGTACCCGGTCGCACCGGTGACGAGGACCTGCATGGAGGGCACGGTACGCGCGTCGCCTCCGGGTAGGCTTTCCGGGTGGACAACGCAGCGATCCCCGCACACCAGGACCGGGCCGACCAGCACGAGCTCGGCGCCGACGCCGTGCGCGCCCTCATCGACCACGCGATCCTGAAGCCCGAGCTCACGCGTGCCGACGTCGATGCGCAGCTCGACGAGGCTGCGGCGCACCGGGTCTTCAGCGTCTGCGTCCGTCCGAGCGACGTCGCGCACGCCGTGGAGCGCCTGCGGGGCACCGGGGTGGGCGTCGGCACCGTGATCGGGTTCCCGCACGGCTCCACGACCACCGCCGCGAAGGTCGCCGAGTCGCTGCAGGCCCTGGCCGACGGCGCCTTCGAGCTCGACATGGTGCAGAACGTCGGCGCAGCGCGCTCCGGTGACTGGGACCGGGTCGAGCAGGACGTCCGTGCAGTCGTCGACGCCGCCGGGGACACCGTGGTGAAGGTCATCCTCGAGACCGCGTTCCTGACCGACGACGAGATCGTCGCCGCATCGCGAGCGGCCCAGCGCGCCGGCGCGGCCTTCGTGAAGACGTCGACCGGGTTCGCCGGCGGCGGCGCGACGGCCGAGCACATCCGACTGATGCGGGACGCCGTCGGTCCCGACACGGGTGTCAAGGCATCCGGCGGCGTCCGCGGCCTCGACACGCTGCTCGAGATGGTCCGCGCGGGTGCCGACCGCATCGGCACGAGCGCCTCGGCACGCATCCTCGACGAGGTCGCACACCGGGCGTCCACCGGCACCGCGTCGGCACTCGGCGACGACACCTCCTCCTACTGACGTCTCGGCCGCCCGCGCGCGCGAGCGGCCCCACCCGGGCCCGAGCGGACCGACCCGGTCCCTCCGGACCCACCCGGTCCGTCCGGACGTCCGGACCAGCAACGACCGACCCGACCACACCGCCGGGGCCGGCTCGCACCGACGCGAGGTCACGTCGTCACGGTGAGCCGGGCCTCCAGACCGCCGCATCGGAGCGCGCATGTCCAGCACCGCACCCCTGTCCCCCTCGTCCGCGATCGCGCTGGCCGTCGATCTCGGCGGCACCAAGGTCGAGGCGGCCCTCGTCACCGACCAGGGCGTCGTCCTGCCCGGCACCCGGCACCGGCAGCCCACCGGACCGTTGCGGAGTGCGGACGAGCTGCAGGCGGCGGTCGACCAGGTCGTGACGGCGACCCTCGCGACGCTGCCGGCGGACGCCCGGCTCGTCGGCGTGGGGGTCGGCGCGGCCGGTCCGGTCGACGAGGAGCACGGCCTCGTCTCGCCCCTGAACATGCCGGTGTGGCGCGGGTGGCCGCTCCGCGACCGGGTCGCGGCCCTGGTCCCCGAGGGGGTGCCGGTGACGCTCCGGATGGACGGGCTCGCGATCACCCTGGCCGAGCACTGGGTCGGTGCGGCGCAGGGCTCGGACCACGTCATGGGGATGATCGTGTCGACGGGCGTCGGCGGCGGTCTCATCCTGCACGGGCGCACGGTGAGCGGACCCACCGGCAACGCCGGACACATCGGCCACGTCGAGTGCGGCGGCTTCGACGACCCGTGCGCCTGCGGCGGTACCG
This sequence comes from Curtobacterium sp. P97, assembly GCF_023712445.1. NCBI lineage: Bacteria > Bacillati > Actinomycetota > Actinomycetes > Micrococcales > Microbacteriaceae > Curtobacterium > Curtobacterium sp. P97. The sequence continues at coordinate 64,670 of NZ_JAMAYF010000006.1, forward strand.
GCTGCCTCGAGGCGGTCGCCAGCGGGCCGAAGACCGTCGCCTGGGCGCAGCGACAGGGCTTCGCCGGGAGCACCGGCGAGGAGCTCTCCGCCGCGTACGCGGCCGGCGACGAGATCGCGGTGGCGGCGGTCCGGCGGAGCGGGCGGGCGCTCGGACAGGCCGTCGCGGCGGCGACCAGCCTGGTGGACCTCGAGGTCGTGGCGATCGGCGGCGGCTTCTCGCACGTGACGCCGGACCTGTTCGAGTACGCCCGCGAGGCGGTGGCCGAGCGGGTCGAGTTCGGCTTCGTGACGAAGGTCCGGATCGTGCCGACCGCGCTGTCCCAGGACGGGCCGCTCATCGGGGCGGCAGCGCTCGTCCACCGCGCAGACGTGCTGCGCTGACGCGACGCGGGCACCAGGGCACCCGGGCACACGTGCCCGTTCACGGGCGCGCGCTCGTACTGGGCGCGGGGCCGCGGTCGCGGTCGCGATCACGGCTACGCACGCAGCGCCGAGGCCGACGTCCTCTCCACAGGGCCGACCGCGGTGGTCGTCCGTCCGGCAGGATGAGCGGGTGCCGACGCCCCGCCTGCTGACCAGCGACGACTGGCCGGAGACGGAGCTCCGCGCTGCGGTGCTCGCCGGCGAGCTCGTCCCCGTCGGGTGGTGCTGGGCCTCCCCCGCGGAACCGCAGACGCCCGCCCTGCGCGCCGCCGCGCACGCGTGGCGCGTGCCCGACGACCGTGTGGTGGCGAGCGGGCGGTCCGCGGCCTGGATCTGGGGTGCGACGTCGCGCCCGCCCTCGCCGGTCGAGGTGAGTGTCCCGCCGACCGTCCGCATCCGTGTCGACCCCGACGTGCGGCTGCGCGAGGTCCGGCTCCCCGCCGAGGACACCGTGCTGGTGGGCCCGATCCGGGTGACCTCGCCGGAGCGCACCGCGGTGGACCTGCTCCGCGCGCCCGGCGCGTTCGACGCGTCCGCGCACGATGCCCTGCGCGGCCTCGTGGCGATCGGGGTGGTGCGGGTCGGCGAGGTCCGGCGCCGCCTGGCAGCGCTCGGGACGATCCCCATGGTGCGGCAGGCGGCCCGGCGTCTCGACCAGGCGATCGCCGCGACACCCGATCAGGCGCCGGCCGGGGTCAGCCCGCGCTGACCCGGTACACGTCGTAGACCGCGTCGATCCGCCGCACGGCGTTCAGCACCCGGTCGAGGTGCGTCGTGTCGCCCATCTCGAACACGAACCGGCTGAGCGCCAGGCGGTCCGAGGACGTCGACACCGTCGCGGACAGGATGTTCACGTGGTGGTCGGTCAGGACGCGCGTGACGTCGCTGAGCAGCCCGGAGCGGTCGAGCGCCTCGATCTGGATCTGCACGAGGAACACCGACTTCGACGACGGGGCCCACTCGACCTCGATCATCCGGTCCGGCTCGTTCATCAGTGACTTCACGTTCGTGCACGACGCCTGGTGCACGGAGACGCCCTGACCGCGGGTGATGAAGCCCACGATCTGGTCGCCGGGCACCGGCGTGCAGCACTTCGCGAGCTTCACCAGGATGTCGGGCGCGCCGCGGACGAGCACACCGCTGTCGCTGTTCCGGAGCTGGCGGCTCGTGACCTGTCGCGGGAAGGCGAGCTCGGGCTCGTCCGTCTCGGCCTCGGTCTGCACGTTGCCGAGCACCTTCTCGATGACGGACTGCGTGGACACGTGGCCCTCGCCCACCGCCGCGTAGAGCGCGGAGACGTCGTCGTACCGCATCGACGAGGCGACCTCGGCGATGGAGTCCTGGCTCATGATGCGCTGCAGCGGGAGGTTCTGCTTGCGCATCGCCCGGGCGATCGCGTCACGGCCCTGCTCGATGGCCTCTTCGCGGCGTTCCTTGGTGAACCACTGCTTGATCTTGTTGCGGGCACGGGGGCTGCGGACGAACGTCAGCCAGTCCTGGCTCGGGCCGGAGTCCGGGTTCTTCGAGGTGAAGATCTCGACGACGTCACCGCTCGACAGCGTGCTCTCGAGCGGGACGAGGCGCCCGTTCACCTTGGCACCCATCGTGCGGTGCCCGATCTCGGTGTGGACCGCGTAGGCGAAGTCGACCGGGGTCGCACCGGCGGGCAGGCCGATGACCTTGCCCTGCGGGGTGAAGACGTACGTCTCCTTGGCGCCGATCTCGTAGCGGAGCGAATCGAGGAACTCGCCCGGATCGCTCGTCTCGGCCTGCCAGTCGGTGATGTGGGCGAGCCACGCCATGTCCTGGTCGTCGGTGGTCGAGGAGGCGTCGACGTCCCGTCCCTGGGCACGCTGCTTGTACTTCCAGTGCGCCGCGACACCGAACTCGGCACGCTGGTGCATCTCGTGCGTGCGGATCTGGATCTCCACGGCACGGCCCTGCGGTCCGAGCACCGTCGTGTGCAGGGACTGGTACAGGTTGAACTTCGGCGTCGCGATGTAGTCCTTGAAGCGACCGGGCAGCGGGGTCCACCGGGCGTGCACGGAGCCGAGCATCGCGTAGCAGTCGCGGACGGTCGGCACGAGCACGCGGATGCCGACCAGGTCGTAGATCTCGTCGAACTCGCGCCCGCGCACGATCATCTTCTGGTAGATCGAGTAGTACTGCTTCGGCCTGCCCATGACCTCGCCGCGGACCTTCGCGGCCTTCAGGTCCTTCTTGAGCGTGCCGATCACGTTCTGCACGAACTGCTCGCGCTTCGGCTGCCGTTCCTTGACCAGGCTGTCGATCTCGACGTACAGCTTCGGGTGCAGGACCGCGAACGACAGGTCCTCGAGCTCCAGCTTGATCATCTGGATGCCGAGCCGGTGCGCCAGGGGCGCGTAGATCTCGAGCGTCTCCTTGGCCTTGCGCGACGCGGACGCGGACTCCACGAAACCCCAGGTGCGCGCGTTGTGCAGGCGGTCGGCGAGCTTGATGACGAGGACGCGGATGTCCTTCGACATCGCGATGACCATCTTGCGGACGGTCTCGGCCTGCGCGCTGTCGCCGTACTTGACCTTGTCGAGCTTGGTGACACCGTCGACGAGCATCGCGATCTCGTCGCCGAAGTCCGCGCGCAGCTGGTCGAGCTGGTAGTCGGTGTCCTCGACCGTGTCGTGCAGGAGCGCCGCGGCGATCGTGATCGTGCCGATCCCGAGGTCGGCGAGGATCTGCGCGACCGCGACCGGGTGGGTGATGTACGGCTCGCCGGACTTCCGCTTCTGGCCGTCGTGGGCGCGTTCGGCCACCGAGTACGCCCGCTCGATGAGCGTGACGTCGGCCTTCGGGTGGTGCGACCGGACGGTACGGATGAGCGTGTCGACCGCCCCTGCGGGCTGCGCCCGCGAGAAGAGGCGCGGCAGCAGCGACCGCAGGGAACCGAGGTTGCCGGTGGTCGTCGCGTTCAGCGGACTGGAGGGCCGCGGCGCGGACCCGGGACGGCTCGCGCCGGGCGTGGACGCACCCTGCGACGAGGACTCACGGGTGTCCGTCATGATGCGCCTCCTGCGACCGGTGTCCGGGTACGGTCTGGCAAGCCTACGCGCGTCCGGTCAGTGCTCGTGACGCGGTTCGCCCTGGGCGTCGCCGAACGATCCGGCGCGCACGACCGGCTCGCCCGCCTGCTCCCAGGCGACCATGCCGCCGGTCAGGTTCACCGCCGGCACCCCGGACTGCTCGAGGGCGGCGACGACCCGCGCGGAGCGGGCGCCGGAGTGGCAGACGACGATGGCGGGCTGGTCACCCCCGTCGATCTCCTGCCAGCGGGCCACGAGCTCGGACATCGGGACGAGCGTCGCCTCCGGGGCGTGCACCTCGTCCCACTCCCCCTGCTCGCGCACGTCGAACAACCGCGCGCCCCCGTCGAGCCGGCGTCGGGCTTCGGCCACGTCGACGTCGTGCACCTCGACCGCCATCAGGCGACCTCGGCCGCGGCGTCGACCTCGCGCTGGCGCTTCTCGGCCGCCCGCGTCTTCTTCGCGTCGGCCTCCTTGACCTTGGGCTCGTTCTCGCGGAGGTGGGCGTACATCGGCGACGCGATGAAGATCGTCGAGTAGGTGCCGACGATGATGCCGATGAACAGTGCCAGCGAGATGTCCCGCAGGGTGCCGGCGCCGAGCACGTACGACCCGATGAAGAGGATCGCGGCGACCGGCAGCAGCGCCACGACCGAGGTGTTGATCGACCGGACGAGCGTCTGGTTCACGGCGAGGTTCACCGACTGCACGAAGGTGCGGTGCGACTCCTGCGACGTGTTCTCGCGCACCTTGTCGAACACCACGACGGTGTCGTACAGGGAGTACCCGAGGATGGTCAGGAAGCCGATGACGGCAGCGGGGGTGACCTCGAGCCCGACGATGCCGTAGACGCCGGCGGTGATGAGCAGGTCGTGCAGCAGCGCGACCATGGCGGACACGGACATCTTCCACGTGCGGAAGTAGACGGCCATCACCACGGCCGCCAGCGCGAGGAAGATGACGAGACCGCGGATCGCCTGCGCGAGCACGTCGGCTCCCCAGGTCGCGCCGATGTACGTCGAGGCGACCTGGTCGTCCGACACGCCGTAGGCCTCGGCCAGGGCGTCCTGCACCTCGCTGGTCTCGCGGTCCGTCAACTGCTCGGTCTGGACGCGGATACCGTCCTGGCCGACCTGGGAGACGCGCGGCACGCCCTCGGGGACGATCGACTCGACCGTTCGGGTGGCGACCGACTGGTCGAGGTCCTTCGCGTTCGAGATCGTGAACTCGGACCCGCCGGTGAACTCGATGCCGAGGTGGTACCCGCCGCGGAGCCACGGCACCGCCAACGAGACGACGATCGCGATGAGGGCGATCAGGTACCAGGTCTTGCGGCGCCCGACGATGTCGTACGAACGCTTCCCGGTGTAGAGGTCGCTGCCGAACTGGCTGAAGCTGGCCATCAGTCGTCCTTCCCGTCCGGCGTGGAGCCGTTGTCGCCGGAGGCCTGCTGGGCCTTCCGCTCTGCGATCGTCTGGCGGCGCTGGGCCTCGCCCGCGCTGCGCTGGCGCTTGCCGTCCACGACCGGGGCGCGGAACTGCGCCCGGCCTCGGTAGACGGCGCCGAGGGCGGACGGGTCGAGTCCGCTGAACTTGTGTCCCTCGCCGAAGAACCGGCTCCGGGCGATGAGCTGCATCATCGGGTGCGTGAAGAGCACGACCACGACGACGTCGATCAGGGTGGTGAGGAGCAGCGTGAACGCGAAGCCCTTCACGTCGCTGACGGCCAGGATGTAGAGCACGACCGCGGCGAGGAAGTTGATCGAGTCCGACGCCAGGATCGTGCGGAGGGCGCGCTTCCAGCCCGACTCGACGGCGCTCTCGAGACCACGGCCGTCGCGGAGCTCGTCACGGATGCGCTCGAAGTACACGATGAACGAGTCCGCCGTGATGCCGATGGCCACGATGAGACCGGCCACGCCCGCGAGTGACAGTCGGTAGTCGACACGCCACGACATGATCGCGATCACGAGGTAGGTCAGCACCGCCGCGACGCCGAGCGAGAGCACGGTGACGAACGCGAGCGCCCGGTACTGGATGATCGAGTAGATCACGACCAGGATCAGACCGATCAGGCCGGCGACGAGACCGCCGACGAGCTGCGCGGTGCCGAGCGTCGCCGAGATGTTCTCGTTCGACTGCACCTGGAAGTTGATGGGCAGGGCGCCGTACTTCAGCTGGTCGGCCAGGGTCTTGGACGACTCGGCGGTGAAGTTGCCGGTGATCTGCGCCTTGCCGTTCGTGATGGCCGCGTTCGAGGCGGGCGCCGTGATGACGGTGCCGTCGAGCACGATCGCGAACTGGTTCTGCGGCGCGGGGAGCTTGACGAGGCGGCTCGTGACGTCGCGGAAGTCGTCCGAGCTCTTGCCCGAGAACGTCAGGTTGACGGCCCACTGCCCGGTGGTCGCGCCCTGGGAGTCGGTGGCGAGACCCGAGGTCGCGTTGCTGATGCCCGAACCGGAGACCTCGACGGGGCCGAGGATGTACTTCGCGGCGCCGTCCTGGTCGCACGTGACGAGCGGCTCGTCGTCGGGCGCCGTCGTGACGTCGTCCGGGGCCGCGCAGTTGTAGTTCGTGTACAGGTCCTGCAGCGCCGGCGTGACCTGGGACAGGTCGCTGCCGTTGGTCGGCTTCGCGCTCGGGGTCGCGTCGAGCGATGCCGGCGGCGAGTACGGCGTCGGCGAGGCGGTCCCGCCATCGCTGCCGCCGACCGCCGTGTTCGTGGCCGCCTCGGTGTAGAGCACCGGTCGGAAGGTCAGCTTCGCAGCCGCCTCGATCCGGTCGATCGTCGCCTTGTCGGGCTTGCCGGGGATCGACACGACGATGTTGTTCGTGCCCTGCGTGTTGATCTGGGACTCGGAGACGCCGGTCGCGTTGATGCGCTGGCGGATGATGTTGACCGCCTGGTTCAACTGCTGCGAGGTGACGGAACCGCCCTCGGTGTTCTGCGCCGCGAGGGTCAGCTGCGTGCCGCCCTGCAGGTCGAGCGCCAACTCGGGGACCCAGCTCGCGCCGGCGAACCACTCGTCGGTGTCGTCCTTGCTGTTGGCGGCGAGCACCGACGCGGCGGTGTTCAGGCCGGCCAGGGCAGCCATGATGATCACCAACCAGGTGAGCGAGCGCAGCGCCTTCTTGACGGGTGTCGATCGTGCCACCGGTCGTCTCGTCTTTCTGTTCAGGACCGACGACCTCACGGCCGGCGGCAGGGGTGTGGCCGCCGGGTCGGTGGACCCGGCGGCCGAGGGCGTCAGTCTTCGGTCTTGCGCTTCGTCGGGTCCGACTCGTCGACACGCTCGCCGTAGACGGGCTCGCCGTTGAGGTCGGCGATCGGCTTCGGCGCCGCAGCGTCGTCCTCGGGCACGACGGTGGTCTCGACGTCGGACGCGTCCTCGTCGACCACGCGCGACAGGGTCTGGCGGTGCACCGTCACGATGGTGCCGGGGGCGACCTCGACGTCCGCCGTGACCTTGTCGTCGTCGACGGACACGAGCGTGCCGTAGAGGCCGAACGAGAGCATGACACGGGAGCCCGGGACCATCTTCGTCTGGAGCTCCGCCTGCTGCTTCTTGCGCTTGCGGCTGCTGTAGAACATGAACGCGGCGAACGCCACGATGATGACGATGAGGAAGAGTGATTGGTCCATGGGGGCGGTGCCTTCTCTGGTTGCTCGGATCCAGCCGGAGCGGTCGCTGCTCGGCTTCGGGCCGTAGCAGTCTAGGGCACGGGCGTGTCCGCGATCGGGCAACCGCCTGAGTCCGTGCGGGCCGACCACGACACTCGGGCGACCGGGATCAGAATATCGTATACCTGATCAGTCGTCGAACAGGCCGGGCTGCGCGCCGACTCCGTCGCCCGGGGACATCCCGAAGTGACGCCAGGCCTGCGGGGTCGCGATCCGCCCGCGGGGCGTCCGGGTCACGAGTCCGACGCGGACCAGGAAGGGCTCGACCACCGACTCGATCGTCTCGGACTCCTCGCCCACGGAGACGGCGAGGGTGTTCAGGCCCACGGGGCCACCGTCGAACCGCGTGAGCATCGTCTCGACGACGGCGCGGTCGAGCCGGTCGAGCCCGAGCTCGTCGACGTCGTACAGGTCGAGCGCCCCCTGCACGGCGGCCATCCCGTCCGAGGTGCCGTGCACGAGGGCGTAGTCGCGCACCCGGCGCAGCAGGCGGTTCGCGATGCGCGGGGTGCCGCGGGAGCGACCGGCGATCTCGCGCAGGGCGGACCGGTCGATGCGCAGGTCGAGCAGGTGCGCCGCGCGGATCAGCACCTGTTCGAGTTCGTCCTTCTCGTAGAACTCGAGGTGCGCGGTGAAGCCGAAGCGGTCGCGGAGCGGGTTCGGCAGCAGCCCGGCGCGCGTGGTCGCACCGACGAGGGTGAACGGCGCGAGGTCGAGCGGGATGCTCGTCGCGCCGGCACCCTTGCCGACCATCACGTCGATCCGGAAGTCCTCCATCGCGAGGTAGAGCATCTCCTCCGCCGAGCGCGCCATCCGGTGGATCTCGTCGATGAAGAGCACTTCGCCGGGGACGAGGGAGGACAGCACCGCGGCGAGGTCGCCGGCGTGCTGGATCGCGGGGCCGCTCGACATCCGCAGCGGCCGACCGGACTCGTGCGCGACGATCATCGCGAGGGTCGTCTTGCCGAGCCCGGGCGGACCGGCCATGAGGATGTGGTCGGGGGTGCGTTCCTGCATGGCCGCCGCCTTGAGCAGGAGGTCGAGCTGGCCGCGGACCTTGCGCTGCCCGACGAACTCGTCGAGCGACTTCGGTCGGAGCGCGCCCTCGAAGGCGAGCTCCTCCTGCGACTCGGCTCCCGCCGAGGTGATCCCGCTCACCGGCCGGCCCCCGCGGGACGCAGGGTGCCGAGCGCGGCGCGGAGCAGGGCCTGCGTGCCCATCGCAGCGGCACCCGGGTCGCTCGCCACGACGGCGTCGACGGCGGACTGTGCCGCGTCTTCGCGCCAGCCGAGTCCGACGAGCGCCGACACGACGTCGAGCGCGGCCGGGTGCGCGCTGCCACCCGCGGCCGTCGCGGACGCAGGCGCCTGCTCGAAGGCCACGAGCTTGCCGGAGAGAGCGACCGTGATGAGCTTCGCGGTCTTCGGGCCGATGCCGGACACCTTGCGGAACGCCGAGTCGTCCTCGCTCGCGACGGCGTTCGCGACCTGTGCCGGGTCCATGTGGGCGAGGACACCGAGCGCCGACTTCGGCCCGACGCCGGAGACGCTGCGGAGCAGGTCGAACACCTGGAGCGCGTCGGTCGACTCGAAGCCGAAGAGCAGGTGCTCGTCCTCGCGCACGATCATCGCCGTGCGCAGGAACACCTCGGAGCCGTGGCGCATCGTCAGTGCGTGCGCCGGGGTGACCGTGACGGCGTACCCCACTCCCCCGACCTCGACCACGACGGCCGATCCGGAGACGTCGATGCAGGTTCCCCGGAGGCTCGCGATCATGCCCACGAGCCTAGGGCCGCCCACCGACGGCGCCGGCCCGCCGCGCGGCGGCACCCGGACGCGATGCCGCGGCAGCGGCACGCGCGAGCGGCGTGTCCGCGACCCCGGCCTGCGCGTCCCGCCAGGCGCGCTGTGCCGGGGTGAGCGTCGACGGGCCGGGACCGATCCGGTCGGGTGATCCGAGCCTCCAGGCATGGCAGACCGCCAGGGCGAGCGCGTCCGCGGCGTCGGCGGGCTTCGGGGCCTCGTCGAGCCCCAGCACCCGCGCGATCATCGTCTGCACCTGGCGCTTGTCGGCGTTCCCGTAGCCGGTGACCGCCGCCTTGACCTCCGACGGCGTGTGCAGCCCGACGGGCAGCCCACGGGCGGCGGCGGCGTGCAGCGCCAGCCCCGCCGCCTGCGCGGTGCCCATGACCGTCCGGACGTTCGCCTGTGCGAAGACACGCTCGACCGCCACCGCGTCGGGGCGGTGGTCGTCGATCTCGGCAGCGATGCCGTCGGCGATGCGCAGGAGCCGCTGCTCCAACGCCATGTCCGCGGGCGTGCGCACGACCGTCACGTGGACGAGTCGTGCGCGCCGGTTCGGTGCGACCTCGACGACGCCGACGCCGCACCGGGTGAGCCCGGGGTCCACCCCGAGCACACGGAGCACCGGACTAGTCCTCGTCCTCGTCGAGCTCGGCCTGGACGTCCGCGGGGATGTCGAAGTTGGCGTAGACGTTCTGCACGTCGTCGCTGTCCTCGAGCGCGTCGATCAGCTTGAAGACCTTGCGGGCGGTGTCGGCGTCGACCGGGACCTTCACCCCGGGGACGAACTCGGCATCGGCCGAGTCGTAGTCGATGCCGGCGTCCTGCAGCGCCGTGCGCGCCGCGACGAGGTCGCTCGCCTCGGTGATGACCTCGAAGCCGCCGCCCTGGTCGACCACGTCCTCGACACCCGCGTCGAGGACGGCCGTCATGACGGTGTCCTCGTCGAGACCGTCGGTCTTCGTGACCGAGATGACGCCCTTGCGCGAGAAGTTGTAGGCGACGCTGCCCGGGTCGGCCATGGTGCCGCCGTTCCGGGACATCGCCGTCCGGACCTCGGCCGCAGCGCGGTTCTTGTTGTCGGTGAGGCACTCGACGAGCATCGCGACACCGTTCGGGCCGTAGCCCTCGTACATGATCGTCGTGTACTCGATCGACTCACCGGTCAGGCCGGCGCCGCGCTTGATCGCGCGGTCGATGTTGTCGTTCGGGACCGAGGTCTTCTTGGCCTTCTGGACGGCGTCGACCAGGGTCGGGTTGCCCGACAGGTCCGCGCCGCCCATCTTCGCGGCGACCTCGATGTTCTTGATGAGCTTGGCGAACGACTTCGCACGGCGCTGGTCGATGACCGCCTTCTTGTGCTTCGTCGTTGCCCACTTGGAATGCCCGGACACGGTGCTCCTTGCGTCTAGCGGAAGATCCGGACCAGTCTACCGGCCGGGAGGCGCGGATCACCGCCGCCCCGCCCCCTTGCGCGAAACGCAACGTCGGTGACACCGCGCAGTGCGATGCCGCTGCGAGGAACCGCCGACGTTGCGTCTTGCGGGTCGGGAGGACCTAGGCGCTGCGGACGATGTCGAGGAAGCGGCGGTGGAAGCGGTCCTCGCCGGCGACCTCGGGGTGGAACGCGCTCGCGAGCACGGCGTCCTGCTGCACGGCGACGACCTGCCCGTCGGCGAGGGCACCGAGCACCTGGACGCCGGCGCCGTGCTCCTCGACCACGGGGGCGCGGATGAACACCGCGTGCACGGGGGCCTCGCCGAGTGCCGGCATCGGGATGTCGGTCTCGAAGGAGTCGTTCTGGCTGCCGAAGGCGTTGCGGCGCACGGTCGTGTCGAGCACGGCGAGCGTCTGCTGCCCCGGGATGCCCGCGGCGATCCGGGAGGACAGCATGATCATCCCGGCACAGGTGCCGTAGGCGGGGAGTCCCCCGCGGATCGCTGCGCTCAGCGGTTCGGCGATGCCGAACGTCCGGGACAGCTTGTCCATGACGCTCGACTCACCGCCGGGGATCACGACGCCGTCGAGCGCCTCGATCTCCTCGGGCCGACGGAGCGGCACCACGTCGGCGCCGAGCTCCGTCAGCGAGGCGATGTGCTCGCGGAAGTCACCCTGCAGCGCGAGGACCCCGATGCGGGGTCGGGCGCTCACCAGCCGCGCTCGGCGAGGCGGTGCGGAGCGGGGACGTCGGCGACGTTGATGCCGACCATGGCCTCGCCCAGACCGCGGGACACCTCGGCGATGACCTTCGGGTCGTCGTGGAAGGTCACGGCCTTGACGATCGCCGCGGCGCGCTTCGCCGGGTCGCCCGACTTGAAGATGCCGGACCCGACGAACACACCGTCCGCACCGAGCTGCATCATCATCGCGGCGTCGGCCGGGGTGGCGACACCACCGGCGGTGAAGAGCACGACGGGGAGCTTGCCGGTCTGCGCGACCTCCTTCACCACGTCGAACGGGGCCTGGAGCTCCTTCGCGGCCACGTAGAGCTCGTCCTCCTTGAGGTGGCGGAGCGCAGCGATCTCCTTCGAGATGGTGCGGATGTGCTTCGTGGCCTCGGACACGTCACCCGTGCCGGCCTCGCCCTTGGAGCGGATCATCGCCGCGCCCTCGGTGATGCGGCGGAGTGCCTCGCCCAGGTTCGTCGCACCGCAGACGAAGGGCGTGGTGAACTTCCACTTGTCGATGTGGTTGACGTAGTCGGCGGGCGACAGCACCTCGGACTCGTCGATGTAGTCGACGCCGAGCTCCTGCAGCACCTGCGCCTCGACGAAGTGGCCGATGCGGGCCTTCGCCATGACGGGGATCGAGACGGCGGCGATGATCTCCTCGATCATCGACGGGTCGGACATGCGGGCCACGCCGCCCTGTGCACGGATGTCGGCGGGGACGCGCTCGAGGGCCATGACGGCGGTGGCGCCGGCTTCTTCCGCGATGCGGGCCTGCTCGGCGTCGATGACGTCCATGATCACGCCGCCCTTGAGCATCTCGGCCAGGCCGCGCTTGACGCGGTCGGAGCCGGTGATCGAGGTGCCGTTGGTGCCCGAGGTGCTGGTGCTGTCGCTCATGATGCCGACAGTCTAGTCCGCAGCGGGCCAGCCGTCGGCGACGAGCCGGCGGGTGTCACCGAGCATCTGGGACATCGACTTCGTCCGGGCGATGATCGGGAAGAAGTTCGAGTCCGACGCCCACCGCGGCACGATGTGCTGGTGCAGGTGCGCGGCCACACCGGCGCCCGCGATCTCGCCCTGGTTCATGCCGATGTTGAAGCCGTCGCAGTGCGACACCGCACGCAGTACGCGCATCGCGGTCTGGGTCAGCTCGGCGATCTCCCGGATCTCCTCCGCGGTCGCCTCGTCGTACAGCGGGACGTGGCGGTAGGGGCAGACGAGCAGGTGCCCGTTGTTGTACGGGAACAGGTTGAGCAGCACGTAGGCGTGCTCACCGCGGGCGACGATCAGGGCGTCCTCGTCGGACTTCCGCGGCGCCTCGCAGAACGGGCAGTCGTCCTCGTGCCCGCGGCCCCGACCTTCCCGCCCGGCGTCGATGTAGGCCATGCGGTGCGGGTTCCACAGGCGCTGGAAGGCGTCCGGCACCGCCGCACCCGTGGCCGCGTCGCGGATCACCAGCGGGTCGTCCGCGCTGCCGGTGCCCGCGGCACCGCCCGTGTCGACGACCGGCGGACCGGGGTCGGCCGGGATCGCGGAGCCGGCCGGCCTCCCGGAGTCGGCCGGGGCCCCGGAGCCGGCCACGTCGACGACGTGACCGGCCCCGGGGACGGACTCCGAGCCTCCCGTGCGGTCCATCAGACCTGTGCGCGGTCGCGGATCGCAGTGAGGATGCGGTCGACCGCCTCGTCGACCGGCACGCCGTTGTCCTGGCGACCGTCGCGGAAGCGGAACGAGACGGCTCCGGCGTCGCGGTCGTCGCCGCCGGCGATGAGCTGGAACGGGACCTTCGCCTTGGTGTGCGTGCGGATCTTCTTCTGCATCCGGTCGTCCGAGTGGTCGACCTCGGCGCGGACACCGTGCGCACGGAGCTTCGCGACGACCTCGTCGAGGTAGTCGCCGTACTCCGCGGCGACCGGGATCGCGACGACCTGCACCGGGGACAGCCACGCCGGGAACGCACCAGCGTAGTGCTCGGTGAGGACGCCGAAGAAGCGCTCGATCGAGCCGAACAGGGCGCGGTGGATCATCACGGGACGCCGCCGCGAGCCGTCCGGGGCCGTGTACTCGAGCTCGAAGCGCTCGGGCAGGTTGAAGTCGAGCTGCACGGTCGACATCTGCCACGTGCGACCGATCGCGTCGCGGGCCTGGACGGAGATCTTCGGACCGTAGAACGCCGCACCGGCGGGGTCCGGGACGAGTTCGAGACCGGACTCCTCGGCGACCTCGCGCAGGGTGTTCGTGGCGATCTCCCACACCTCGTCGTCGCCGACGTACTTCTCCGGGTCCTTCGTGGAGAGCTCGAGGTAGAAGTCGTCGAGCCCGTAGTCGCGGAGGAGCGAGAGCACGAACTCGAGCGTCGTGGTCAGCTCCTCCTTCATCTTCTCCTGCGTGGTGAAGATGTGGGCGTCGTCCTGGGTCATGCCGCGCACGCGGGTCAGGCCGTGGATGACGCCGGACTTCTCGTTGCGGTAGACCGTGCCGAACTCGAACATCCGGAGCGGCAGGTCGCGGTAGGAGCGGGCCTGCGAGCGGTACGCCAGGATGTGCATCGGGCAGTTCATCGGCTTGAGGTAGTAGTCCGCACCCTGTCGGGTGACGTTGCCGTCCTCGTCGCGGGCCTCGTCCATGTGCATGGCCGGGAACATGCCGTCCTTGTACCAGCCGAGGTGGCCGGACTGCTCGAACAGGTCGCCCTTCGTGATGTGCGGCGTGTAGACGAAGGAGTAGCCCTCCTGCTCGTGCCGGCGGCGCGAGTAGTCCTCCATCTCGCGGCGGATGATGCCGCCCTTCGGGTGGAAGATCGCCAGGCCAGAGCCGATCTCGTCCGGGAACGAGAACAGGTCGAGCTCCGCGCCGAGCTTGCGGTGGTCGCGCTTCGCGGCCTCCTCGAGTCGGACGAGGTACGCCTTGAGCTGGTCCTTGTCCGGCCAGGCGGTGCCGTAGATGCGCTGCAGCTGCGGGTTCTTCTCCGAGCCGCGCCAGTACGCCGCCGCGACGCGCATGAGCTTCGCCGCGTTGCCGATCCACCGGGTGTGCGGGACGTGCGGGCCACGGCAGAGGTCCTGCCAGACAACCTCGCCCGACTTCGGGTCGACGTTCTCGTAGACCGTGAGCTCGCCGGCCCCGACCTCGACGCTCTCGCCGGAGTCGCCCTCGGCCGCGGCGCCCTTGAGGCCGATGAGCTCCTGCTTGAAGGGCTCCCCCGTCATCAGCTCGCGGGCCTCGTCGTCGGTGACGACCTTGCGCCGGAAGCGCTGGGCCTGCTTGACGATGCGGTCCATGCCCTTCTCGATGGCCTTGAGGTCCTCGGGGGTGAAGGGCTCGGCGACGTCGAAGTCGTAGTAGAAGCCGTCGGTGACGGGCGGGCCGATGCCGAGCTTCGCGTCCGGGTTGATCTGCTGCACGGCCTGCGCGAGCACGTGTGCGGCGCTGTGCCGGAGGATGTCGAGGCCGTCCTGCTCGTCGAGCGTCACCGGTTCGACGGTCTCCCCCGCCTCCACGTCGGCCGCGAGGTCCTTGAGCACCCCACCGACGCGGATCGCGACGACACCGCGGACGCCGTCGAAGAGCTCGGTGCCCGTCGTGGCCGTCGTCGCGGTGCGGGGCTCGGGTGCCTGGGGCAGGTCTGCGGGCTCTGGTGCGACTGCGTCGGTCACGATCGTGGTGCTCCTCGGTTGGTTCAGGGGTGGGTCAAGACTAGTGCGCGGCCGCAGCGGTCCAGGCGCGGCCGCGGCGGTCCCGGCGCGTCCGCGGCGGTCTCGGCCGGCGGCAGCGGTTCAGGCGGGGACGCGGCCGAGCGTCGTGACGGGCAGGCGCGGCTCGAGGCGCTCCCGACCGGAGAGCCCGTCGAGCTCGAGCAGCGACGCGAAGCCGATCGCCTCGTACCCGGCACGCTCGAGGAGCGTGATCGTCGCCGCAGCGGTGCCCCCGGTCGCGAGGACGTCGTCGACGACGAGCACGCGCGTGCCCTGCGGGAGCTGGCCCGGCCGAAGCTCGAGCTCTGCCTCGCCGTACTCGAGCGCGTACTGCTCGCTCAGGACCTCGCCGGGCAGCTTGCCGGCCTTGCGGACCGTCAGCACGCCGACCTGGTGCTGGGCCGCGATGCCACCGGCCAGGGCGAAGCCGCGGGCCTCGATGCCGGCGACCGCCTGGAACCCCGCACCGATCGCGAACGGCGCCGCGAGGGCCTCGCAGACCCGTCCGAACGCCACGGGGTCGGAGAACACCGGCGTCACGTCGCGGAACAGGATGCCGGGCTTCGGGAAGTCCGGGACGATGGCGGTCAGGCGTTCGACGAGTGCAGCTGCGGTTTCGGTCACCGCACAACGGTACGCGACCGCAGGCGCCGCACGCGCCCGGCCGTCCGTCGCCTGTCCCTCGTTCTGGAGATCGCCCCGACGCCGCCCCGCGGGTTCTGATGGTCTGCGGCAGGTGGAGCGGGACGGCAGGGACGTCCCGGCAGCGGACGGACACAGGACGGGGACCATGTACTCGAGGATCAGGACGATGGTCGCGCTCGCCGTCGTGGCGACGGCGGTGGTCGGGGGCACCGTGACGTTCCCCGCGGCTGCGACGGCGGCGTCCACCGCGCCGCTGCCGCGCGCTGCCCTCCACTCCGCGACGCCCGGGCAGGTCTTCGCCGGTGGGTTGTACCGGCAGCCGGACAGCCAGCCCGCCCAGGCCGCGGCGGCGCTCAGCGCGGCGGGGAGGACGACCGAGGCCGCCGCGGCCCGCACCATCGCGCAGCAGCCGATCGCGATCTGGCTCGGCGAGTGGTACACGGGCGACGCGCTGGACCGGGTGATCGCGCGGAACCTCGCCGCCGCGGAGAAGACGGGCACGACGCCGGTGTTCGTCACGTACGCCGTCCCGAACCGCGACTGCGGCGGGTACTCGGCGGGCGGCCTCTCCCCGTCCCGGTACGCCGCGTGGAACCGTCGCATCGCGGCCGACCTCCAGGGGCACCGGGCCGTCGTGATCGTCGAGCCGGACTCCCTGGCACACCTGAGCACGTGCACCGCCGAGCGAGCCCGACGGCCGGGCCTCATCGCGGCGGCCGTGCGCGTGTACGCCGCCGCGGGGGTCCCCACCTACCTGGACGGCGGGAACGAGGACTGGAACCCCGCGGAGCTCCAGGCGACGTACCTGCGGGAAGCCGGTGTCGCCCAGGCCCGGGGGTTCTTCACGAACGTCGCGAACTTCTACGGCGTCGACGGTGAGCGGGCCTACGCCGAGCGGCTCAGCGCGATGACGGGTGGAGCACGGTACGTCGTCGACGTGTCGAGGAACGGTCGTGGGTGGCTCGGCACCTGGTGCAACCCGACCGGGGCCGGTCTCGGAGGGAAGCCCCACGTCGCAGCGGGCACGACCCGGCTCGACGCCCTGCTCTGGGTGAAGACGCCGGGGGCGAGCGACGGGACCTGCAACGGTGGGCCGGCGGCGGGGACGTGGTTCCCGTCGTACGCGGTCGCACTGGTGGCCAACCGGAAGCGGTAGGCGCGGGGTCGCGGTCCCGCGCGGGGCGGGTGCCCTAGGTGCGGCGGGCGCGGCGAGTGTGGCGTTCGTCGCGGAGCACAACGGGAAGCACCTCGCGCCATGCGATCGCATGGCGCGAGGTGCTTCTGGTTGTGCGGAGGCCGTGCGCGCGGCGCTGTCGCGGCTGCGGCTGCGGCTGCGCGCCGCCGCGTCGGCGCAGCCGGAGCGGCGGCGCGTCGGCGCAGCCGGAGCGGCGGCGGGGCGCGGCGCGTCAGCGCCACATGCGCATCGCGGCGCTCCGCACGAGCAGCTCGAGCTCGCGCTCGCGCCGCTCCCGGTCGAGCCGCTGACGGGTGGCGTGGTCGACCGACGGACGCACGTGGTGCGTCCGACGACTCCAGATGATCAGCGACATGCCGATCCGGAGGGCGATGCGATCGGCGAGCGTGACCCGGCGGCGCACCGCGCGGGTGTCGGGGGGACGGACGTCGATGTCGTTCGACACGATGGTGCCTTTCGTGGGTGCCCGAGGGCATGACGGAGATCCCGACCGCCGACCGCGTGGATGCGCCGGGAACGGGTTCGCGAAGAACGCCCGGTGAATGCGGGCGAGAATGATCGGCAGGGCGCGCAGGAATGCGCGCGGCTGCATTGTCGGTGACCGATCGGGTCACCGAGTGGAATCGTCGGAGAGACGTCCGCCGCTCGCGGTCCGATCTCGATCCACCACGCCGCGCCCCCGGCCGCCGTCCGCAGGACGGGCGTCCGTCACCCGGACGGGCGTCCGTCACCCGAACGGGCGTCCGTCAGCTGGACGGGCAGCCGTGGCCTGCACGGCGTGTGTGGTGCGGCACAGCGGGGCTGTGCGACGACGATCGGGACCGCACCACCGCGTGCTCAGGGCAGCGACGAGCGGGACCTCGGTCGATCGAGGAGAACGGCTGGAGCGGGGCGTCCCGCGTCAGTGCGAACGGAGCGGGGTGCCGCCGATCCCACGGATTCCACGGAACGGGTTCGTCATGGCGATCATCATTGTCGGCCCCCTCTCGGTCTCGTACAGCCGGTGATGCTCGTGAACACTATCGGCGTCGGGAATGCGAGCGCAACCCCTTTCTCGAACATTTCCGGAATTGCATCCGAGAACACACGAGGACGTCGCAGGACGCGGAGCGGCCCCGGTACCGCTGGGGTGCCGGGGCCGTTCCGTGTGAGCGGGTCGGATCAGACCGTCGCCGGGGCTGACGCTCGGGCGACGAGCCGGCCGTCCTCGAGGTCGATCCGGACGGTGTCGCCGGCGTGCGCCTGCTCGTCGACCACCAGGGTCGCGATGCGGTCGTCGACCTCGCGCTGGATGAGTCGACGGAGCGGACGGGCGCCGTACTCGGGCTCGTACCCGTGCTCGGCGAGCCAGTCGGTCGCCGCCTCGGACACCGCCAGGGTCATCCCCTGGGTGAGGAGCCGGAGCGCGGTGTCCTGCAGCAGCAGGTCGACGATCGACCGCAGCTGCTCCTGCGACAGCTTGCGGAAGAGCACGATCTCGTCGATGCGGTTGATGAACTCGGGCCGCATCGACTCGCGCAGCCTGCCCATCACACGGGCGCGCAGGTCCTCCTCGGAGTAGCCGCCGTCCGCCGAGGCCGAGAACCCGAGCGCACCGGAGCGCGATGCGAGGAACTCCGAGCCGATGTTCGACGTCATGATGACGACGGTGTTCCGGAAGTCGACCGTCCGTCCCTGTCCGTCGGTGAGGCGGCCGTCGTCGAGCACCTGCAGCAGCAGGTTGAAGACGTCCGGGTGCGCCTTCTCGACCTCGTCGAGCAGGACCACCGAGTACGGGTTGTGACGGACGCGCTCGGTGAGCTGCCCGGCCTCCTCGTGACCGACGTACCCGGGAGGGGCACCGACCAGGCGAGAGACGGTGTGCCGTTCGCCGAACTCGCTCATGTCGAACCGCAGCATGGCGGACTCGTCGCCGAAGAGCGATCCGGCCAGGGCCTTCGCGAGCTCGGTCTTGCCGACGCCCGTCGGGCCGAGGAACAGGAAGCTGCCCACGGGACGACGCGGGTCGCCCATGCCGGTCCGGCTGCGTCGGACGGCGGTCGCGATGGCGCGCACGGCGTCGTCCTGGCCGACGACGCGCTCGTGGAGTTCGTCCTCGAGCGCGGCGAGGCGCGAGCGGTCACCCTGCGAGATCCGGGTCGCCGGGATGCCGGTGGCACGCGACACGACCTCGGCGACGTCTGCCTCGGTGATCACGCGGTCGGCGGTCGACGGCCGGGAGGCACTGCTCGCGTCCCCCTGCGAGGCGGCGGTGATCTGCGCCTCCAGTCCGTCGATCTCGTCGCGCAGGCGCGACGCCTCCTCGTACAGCTCCTCGGCCACCGCGCGGTCCTTGTCGGCCTGCAGCTCCGCGACCTGGTCACGGAGCGCCTCGACGTCGACGTCGCCCGACAGGGCGAGACGGCGTCGTGCCCCGGCCTGGTCGATGAGGTCGATCGCCTTGTCCGGCAGGTGCCGGTCGGTCACGTACCGGTGCGAGAGCTCCACCGCGGCGCGCAGGGCGTCGTCGGTGTAGGTCACGTCGTGGTGCTCGGCGTAGCGCGGGGCGAGGCCGCCGAGGATCGCGACGGCGTCCTCGATGCTCGGCTCCCCCACCCGGACCGGCTGGAAGCGCCGCTCGAGCGCGGCGTCCTTCTCGATGCGGCGGTACTCGCGCAGCGTCGTCGCGCCGACCAGGTGCAGGTCGCCGCGGGCCAGGCGGGGCTTGAGGATGTTGCCGGCGTCCATCGAGCCGCCCTCGCCACCGCCCCCGGCGCCGACGACGGTGTGCAGTTCGTCGATGAAGACGATCAGCTCGTCCGCGTGCGCCGCGATCTCGTCCATCGCCGTCGTCAGGCGCTCCTCGAAGTCGCCGCGGTACCGGGTGCCGGAGAGCATGCCGGCGAGGTCGAGCGCGACCACCCGCTTGCCCCGGAGCAGCGCGGGCACGTCGCCGTCGGTGATCCGCTGCGCGAGCCCCTCGACGATCGCGGTCTTGCCGACGCCGGGCTCACCGATGACGACGGGGTTGTTCTTCGTGCGGCGGAGCAGGATCTCGACGGTCTGCTCGATCTCGTCGGCGCGGCCGATCACCGGGTCGATGCGTCCGTCGCGGGCGCGTTCGGTGAGGTCGGTGCCGAACTGGTCGAGCGTCGGGGTGTCGCTCGTCGTGCCGTTCGTGGGGTCGGCGGTGGTCTCGGTGGCTCCGGGCATCGGGCGCCCCTCTCGTGCTGCTGCCGCGGCCTGCTGGGCGTGCTCCTGCAGGTGCTGCGGGGTGACACCGGCGCTCGCGAGCAGCTGCCCCGTGACGGTGTCCTGGTCGGTGACGAGCGCGAAGAAGACGTGCTCGGGGTCGGTGTAGGTGCTGCCGAAGGCCTTGGCGGCCTGGGTCGCCTCGAGCAGGATCCGCTGTGCGGTCCCGGTCAGGGCGGGCTGCCCGGTGCGCTCGGGACGCGGGTCCGTCGGCGCGGGGAGGCGTTGCTCGACCTCGGCGGCGAACTGCTCCGGGTCGACACCGGCGGTGCGCAGGACCGCGGTGAAGGGCTCGGTGCGCACGAGCACGTGCAGGACGTGCAGCGCGTCGATCTCGTGCTGGCCCTGTGCGACGGCGTACTCGGCGGTGTGCTGGAGCACCTCGTGGGTACGTCGGCTGAGGAGCCGCGTGATGTCGACCGGGCGTCCCAGCGGGACGGATCGCTGGGCACCGGACTGCTGGGCCGCGATGAGCCGCGCGAGGAACGCGTCGAACGCGTCGTCGCCACCGGTCGGGCCGAACGTTGCTGGCAAAGGGACCTCCTGGGAACTTGAGTGCCTTCGACTCAATGCAACGCTGGAGGACCCGCTCCATTCCCGGCGGGTACAGAAACTTGCGTCAGACCGACTCAGGTCCGCGCGATGGCCGCCGTGGAGGCGCCGGTGACGCGGACCAGGTCGGCCGGCGCGACCTCGATGTCGAACCCGCGGCGCCCGCCGGAGACGAAGATGCTCGGGTGCTCGAGCGCGGTCTCGTCGACGACCGTCCGCAGGCTGGTCTTCTGTCCGACCGGACTGATCCCGCCCACCACGTACCCGGTCCGCTTCTCGGCGAGGGCAGGTTGGGCGAGCGTCGCCTTCTTGCCGCCGAGGGCAGCTGCGATGGCCTTGAGGTCCAGGCGGTTCGCGACCGGCACGACCGCCACGGCCAGCTGCCCGTCCACCGAGACGACGAGCGTCTTGAACACCTGGTCCTCACGGAGGCCCAGTGCCGCGGCGGCCTCCTCACCGAAGTTGGTCGCGGTCTCGTGGTGCTCGTAGACGTGCGGCGTGAACGGGATCCCCGCCCGCTCCAGGGCGAGGGTCGCTGGGGTGCTCGGCGATCCTGCGATCCTGCCCGTCCGGGACTGCCGGTCCTCGACGGCACGCGGGGGTTACGCTGAACGGACCATGACCGTCGTCGAACTCCTGCTGCGCGCCCTCGCGGTGCTGCAGATCGGCGATGCCGGCCTGCTCGGTCCGGCGGGTTCCCCGGCGCCCCTGCTCGCCGTCGCCGCGCTCGGCCTCGCCGCCGTCGCCGTCACGGTGCTCGTCGTCCGGCTGCTCGCGACGGCGCTCGGTGTCGATCCGGGTGCCGAGGGCTCCGAGCGGACGGGCGCAGCGGTGGAGCGGGCGACCCGCATCGCGTGGAGCCACCCCGACGCCGACGGCCAGGTGCGGTCGCGAGCACCGGGAGCGCCGACACCGGCCTGACCGCCCGCGGGTGGTCGGGTCACGTCGTCACGGACCCCTCCACTCGAACGGAACGTCATGGACATCACCACCCTGCCCGTCGTCGGCGACCTGCTGCGCGCCGGCGTCGACCTGCTCGCCGCGCTCACCGCAGCCCTGTCCCCCGTCGCCGGTGGCGCCGCAGCGGCCCTCGCCGTCGTGGCGCTCACCCTGGGCGTGCGCATCGTGCTCGTCCCGCTCGCCGTCCTGCAGGTGCGGGCCGAGCGCGACCGGCGTCGACTCGCCCCGCAGCTCGCCGCCCTCCGCAGGCGCCACGGTGCGGACACGCGACGCCTCCAGGAGGCCGTGCAGCGCCTGTACACCTCCGAGCGCGTCTCCCCGCTGGCCGGGTGCCTCCCGGTGCTCGCGCAGGCTCCGGTCCTCTCGCTCGTGTACGCGCTCTTCACGCACGCGTCGATCGCCGGCGCCGCGAACGCCCTGCTCGACGCGACACTGGTCGGGATCCCGCTCGGGCACACGCTCCTGGTGGCGCTCGCGTCGCCGCTGTGGAGCCACGCCTGGGTGGTGCTCGTGCTGCTCGTCGTGATGGCGGTGGTGGTCGAGGCGTCGCGCCGGGCCACCGTGCACTGGAACCCGACGGCGGAGCCGGCCGCCGGTACGCCCGGGGCCGGTCCGGCCGCTGCCCTGGCGCGCTGGGCGCCCTTCGCGTCGGTCGTCCTCGCCGCGGTCGTCCCGCTCGCCGCGACGCTCTACGTCGTCACGAGCGCCGTCTGGACCCTCGGGGAACGCGCGGTGCTGCGGCGGATCGTCCGCTGAGCCGGGCAGGGGGCGCGCGGGGCGGCCGGTCTCAGCCGCCCTGGCCCTCCTGCTGGGGCCCCTGGTCGACGGGGTCGTACTCGGTGCCACGGCCCTGCTCCTCGTCGGGGGTGGGCACGTGCCGCTCGGTCCCGCTCCCGCCGGGGCTCGTCGCCACGTAGTCGGCCTCGCCGGACTGGGTGTCGTGGCTCAGGGGCTCGAGCGTCTCGGGATCGGCGTCGTGCCGGGTCTGGTCGTGGCCGGAGGCGTCGTGCGCGGTTCCTGCGTCGGTGCTCATGCCACCCGTCTACGCCTCGGGGACTGGACACCTCCCGCTCGGGGGGGGGCGGACGTGCCGTCGTCCGGGTGGGAGCATGTGGGTGTCCGGTGCGTCCGGACCGGGAGTGCGCATGGCCGACGAGGACGTCACGGCGGAACGGGCACGACTCGAGGCCCTCGCGTGGGGAGCCGGGGTCGCGGCCGAGGACGCTGCGCGCGCCCGGCTCGAGCTCCGCGGGCTGCGGGACGGCAGCACCGTCGCGGGTGCGACGCCGCCGGCCGGGACGACGACCGACGACGCACGTCCGGCGGCCCGCACGACGAGCGCGGCCGGACGGTCGTCCGTCGCTGCGTCGACCGCTGACCGACCGACACCGGCGGCGGGGCCGATCCGGACCGGGCCCGGCTCAGCCGGTGCGTCGGCGCCCGCCGACCCGGTCGGGCCGGAGGGCGAGCAGGAACCGGCCATGGGACCGGGTGCCGTCCGCGCCGGGGGCGGGGCGGACCTCCAGGCCGGGAGGCCCGCGTGGCGGACACGGGTGAGCGGACTGCTCTGGACCGCGCGGCCGCGCGCCTGGATCGCGCTCGGCGCGGCGGCGGTCGTCGGACTGGCGTTCGCGGCGGGCACGCTGGTGGGCACGACCGACGGGCAGCTGGCCGCCGCGCCCAGCACGACACCGACACCCGGCGCGATCACCCTCGAGGAGCTGCTGGACATCCCGCAGACCTCCGCGGACCAGCTGCCGGGCCCGGTCGAGGCGCCCGTGAGCCTCCGCACGACCCGGCTCGTGTTCACGAACCGGGCCCTGGACGGCAGCGCCTTCGAGACCCCGTGGAACGTGTGGGCCGGGGTCGGGACCGACCGCGAGACCATCTGCCTGGTGGCGACCGCGAACCGGCTCGAGTCGACCACCGCCTGCTACCCGCGTGAGGACGCCCTGCACGGGAACGTCTCGCTCTCCGCCCAGTCGATGAGCGGCACGCTCACCGTCACCCTGCGCGGCGGCGGTGTGCAGGGCACGGTGACGAACGAGAACTGATCGGGAATGCTCGTCCGAGCATCTCGTTGGAGCGCTACAAGATTCTTCGGCGACCCCCTCGCGCGATCCGGATGCTCCGTGCAACACTGGATGTGCGCACTCGCCGTGGAGTCGTCACAACCCGACCGGGTCGTTCGACCCGGACCACACCCACCGCGAGCGCGCACCGCGCACCGCCGTCACGACGGCCGGTCCGACGCGCGCTCCGGCGTTCCCCGGAGGAGGTCAGCAGCGTGTCCACCAACACCACCACCTCGGCCGTGTCGACGAGCACGCGGCCGATCACCGTCACCAACCGGTCGATCGTCGGCATCGCCGTGCTCGGGCTCGCCACCTTCTTCGCGATCACCACGGAGCTCATGCCGGTCGGGCTGCTCGGCACGATGAGCCGCGACCTCGGCGTCAGCGAGTCGACGATGGGCTTCGTCGTCACCGTGTACGCGGCAGCCGTGGCGATCCTCGCCCTCCCGCTGACGTCGCTCACCGCGCGGCTGCCCCGCAAGGCGGTCCTGGTGTCGACCCTGGTCGGCTACGCCGTCTCGAACGTGCTGGTCGCGGTCGCGCCGAGCTTCGCCGTCGTCTGCGCGGGTCGCGTCGTCGGCGGCGTCGCACACGCGCTCTTCTTCTCGGTCGCGTCGGCCTACGCGACGCGGATCGTGCCCCCACGGCTGGCCGGACGCGCGATCGCCTTCGTCTACTCCGGCAGCTCGCTCGGCTTCGTCCTCGGCGTGCCGCTGGCCACCTGGGTCGCGCAGACGATCGGGTGGCGCCCCGCCGTCGGCTCCGTCGCGCTCGCCGCAGCCGTCCTCGCGCTGGTCGCGGTCGCGTTCCTGCCGGCGGTCAGCGGGACCGCGTCCCCGCACATCGGTTCACCCCGCGCGTGGGCCCGCACCGGACTGCTCTCCGTCGTCGTCGCCGACCTGCTGCTCTTCGCCGGGCACTACGTCGTCTACACCTACATCGGCCCGTACGCGATCGACGCCGGGCTCGACGCCGGCATGGTGAGCGGTGCGCTCCTGGTGCTCGGCGGGACCGGCATCGTCGGCCTCTGGCTCGCCGGCACCTTCGTCGACCGGGCACCGCGGCAGACGTTGATCGCCGCCGTCGCCGTGATGGCCGCCGCCTTCGCCGTGCTGCCGTTCGTGCACGGCTCGCTGTTCGGCACCATGGTGGTCGCCGGGGTCTGGATGGCGGCGAACGGCACGACCGGCACCCTCTTCATGGCCGCGGCGATCCGCACCGGCGGCGTCTCCCCCGACATCGCCGGCGCCCTCGTCAACGGCGCGTCGAACATCGGCATCGCGGGCGGGGCAGCCGTCGGCGGGCAGGCGCTCGGTGCGGTCGGCCTGCAGTACCTGCCGTTCGCCGGCGCCGTCGTGCTGATCGGCTCGCTCGGCGTCGTGCTCGCGGCGCGCCGCGGCTTCCCGGTGCACACGCACGCGCAGGAGCACCTGTCCACGACGTCGGTCGAGGCGATCACGTCCTCGCTCGCGGTCGTCACCAGCTCGGTGCCGGTCGTCAGCCGTGCGATCGCCACCATCACCGGGTCGATCGGCGTCGCCACCGGCACGGTGTCGACCGCGACGGGATCCGTGCGGACGCAGCGGCGGCGCTGAGCCCGGGACACGGGAGCCCGGAGCCCCGAGCCCGACGGCCGGGTGTGCGGTCAGTCCTGCGGGACCGACCGTCGACGACGTGCCGCGCGGACCGACAGCAACCCGCCGCCGGTCAGGAGCAGCAGCGCTGCGACGGCGACCGCGGGGGTGACGTCGGCTCCGGTGAAGGCGAGTCCGCCACCGGTCGGGCCACCACCGTTGCCCGTGCCGGTACCGCCCGCGACGGGTGCCGCGCTCGGGGTCGGGCCGTCGGTCGGCTGCGGCGTCACCGTCGGGGTGGGCTGCGGCGTGCCGGCGACCTCGGCGAGGACGAGGCGCACGGGCTCCGGCGTGCCGCCGACCGCGGCGGTCGTGACCACCACCGGGTCCGACTGCTCGGAGCCGGTCCCGGCCGTGATCGTGTACTCGGTCAGCGGGCGGAGCCCCTCGAGCACGAAGGTGCCGTCGTCGCCGGTGGTCGTGCTGACCGGCTCGCCGTCGTCGTCACCGGTCAGCGTCGCCACGACCGGGACGGCCGCGGCGGGGGCGCCGTCCGCGTCGCTGACCGTGCCCGGCTGGTCGACCGTCGGCAGGGGCAGGACGAAGTCGACGGCGTCGGCGGCGGTCCCCGTGGCGGGCGTCGTGACCGTCCGGACGGGGGCCCCCTCGACGCTCACGGCGTACTCCGTCGACGGCGTCAACCCGGCGAGCGAGTACCCGCCGTCCGCGGTCGTCTCGACCGTGACCACGGCACCCGAACCGGCCTCGACCGGCCGTGCGGTGACGGTCGTGTCCACGACGGGCGTGCCGTCCTCGTAGCGGACGGAACCGGCCTGCCCGACCGTGACCGCCACCGGCGTCGTGAACGGGAAGTCCGCTCGGACCGTGCCGTCGGCGGTGACCTCGACCGTCAGCTCGGTCGGCTCCGGAGCACCGGCGACCGCGGCCTCGGTACGGACGGTGTAGGTGCCGGGCCGGAGCGCCAGACCGTAGGTGCCGTCGGCGTCCGTCTCGACGGTGGCCACCACGCCACCGCCCTGCAGGACCTCCACGAGCGCGGGTGCGGCGGGGGCGCCGCCGTCGAGCGTCACGCGGCCCGTGATCGTCCCCACGCTGATCGGCAGGACGATCGGGTCGAGCGCAGCCACCGGGGCACCGTCGGCACCGGTCGAGCCCGACACCGGCGGGGCACCGCTCACCGTCGCGACGACCGCGGTGCCGGCCGGCAGGCCGACGGCACGCCAGCGCCCGTCCGCGTCCGTGACGACGGTGGCGAGGGGCAGCCCCGAGGTGTCCGTGACGGTCACCTCGGCGTCGGCGACGGGGCGGCCGTCGGCGTCGACCACCGAGCCGTCGAGGTCGACGGTCCCCGGGACCGTGCTGAGGACGAAGTCGGCGTCCGTGACGTCGGTCCGGAGGTCGACCACCGCGGGAGCGCGGTCGACCGCCGCGTTGTCCGGGGTCGCGATCGACACCCGGTACCCGTCGGCCTGGGTGAGCGCGGGGAACGTGTACGCACCGTCGGCACCGGTGGTCGTCGTGTACTCGGTGCCGTTCGGAGCGGTCACGGTGACGAGCGTGTCCACCAGTGGTTCGCCGTCGAGTGCCGCAGTGCCGGAGAGGGACGAGGTCCGGTTCGCGAACCAGGTCTGGTAGACGGGGAGGCCACTGCGTTGCTGGTAGGCGATGGTCAGCGTCGCGAGCGACGCCGTCGGTGTGAACCATGCGCTCGCGCCGGCGGTGTCGTTCGCGGCGTCGTTGCCCCGCAGCACCCCCGTGGCCGGGTCCCAGGACGGCAGGTCCTGACCTGCCGCCACGCCTCCGGGATCGCGCGGGCAGCTCCACCCGCCGGGCGAGACGGTCGAGCACGAGTTGTACGAACCCGCGTAGCCGAGCTGGTCCACGGTGGCTGGGGTGCCGTCCGCGAGGGTCGCCGAGATCGTCGCCTGGTCGGCGTCGACGTCGCCCAGGACGAAGGACCAACCGCCGGCCCCTGGCGTCCCACCGTCGAACGTCCAGGTCGTGACGGCAGGGCTCCGCGCGTCGTCCGCCGCCGGCCGCTGGTTGAGGTACGTCGCACCGCGACTGGTGCCGTAGACCCTGCCGGGCGGCGTCGACGCCCCCTGCCAGGTCGATGCGCCGGAGACGACCGTGGCCTGCCGGGAGGTGGACGTGAAGGTGGTGTCCGGGAACCCCGGGAGCGCGATCGAGCCGGTGTACGCACGACTCGTGCCGTCCACCGTGACGGTGGCCCAGTTCCCCGTGGTCGCGGCCGTCGCGCTCGTGACGCCGCTCACCGCCAGTCCTGCCCCGAGTGCGACGGCGATGCCGCCGGCGATGACGGTGCGCCATCTGCGCATGTGTGCTCCCCTGTGTCGGCGCCGACGAATACCCGACGCTTGCTCAGGCTATCCGGGCAGCGCGGACGAGGGACAGCCCCGGTGCGGGTCGCGGATCACCGGCCTTCCAGGGCGGCGAGCAGCCGGTCGAGCGCGACGACCTGGCCGGACACGAGCACCCCGCGCGCCTCCTCGATGCCGAACCAGCGGGCGTCGTCGACCTCGGGGACCGCGACGAACCGACCGGAACCGCGCGGGAGCTCGACCTGCACCGTGTTGCTCCGCACCTCGTCGACCTCGAAGTCGTCCGCCCGTGCCGCGAAGACCCGGACGCGCTTCCCGGAGGCCTGGCGGACCTCGCCGAGGTCGAGCACGGGTCCCGTCGGTGCGGGGACCCCGATCTCCTCGGCGAACTCGCGGCGCGCGGTGTCGAGTGCGTCCTCACCGTCCTCGACGAGCCCCTTCGGGATCGACCACGCGCGCGGGCGTCGACGCCAGAACGGTCCGCCCATGTGCGCGACGAAGACCTCCGGGGTGCCGTCCACGGGCGACCGACGGTGCAGCAGGAGTCCGGCGCTGGTGACCACCGATCGACCCTACGACGAGCGGCCGTGCACGGCTCAGTCCGCGAGCCGGCGGAGCTCCGAGGCCACCTGCCCGGTCAACCACGCCACCCCGCGCCCGTTCGGGTGCAGGGCCCCGGGCACCATGTCGATGCGGCTCAGGTCGCCCGCCCCGGAGAGCGAGACACCCGCGACGTACGGGTCGTCGGTCGCGCAGGCCGAGTGCGCCTGCGACCGGGCGAACACGTCGACGAACGGGACGCCGGCCGCCTCGGCAGCGGACGCCGAGACCTCGTCGAGCGACTCCTGGACCCCGTGCAGGTACCGGACGTCGCCGTCGGTGAACGGGTAGGTGTCCCGCGGGAAGGACCCCACGAGCGAGCCGAGGTCGAGCGCCGAGCGGAAGCACCCCCGCGCCGGCGTGTGGGCCGCGTCCGGGAAGATCGCCGGGTAGCCGAGGAAGACCACGACCGCGTTCGGCGCGGCCCGGCGGACCGCGGCGAGCGTGTCCGCGATCCCGAGCGCGACCCGGGACCGGATGCGCACGTCGAGGTCGTCCACCCCGTCGTGCACGAGGGTGCTGCGGCACGACGGGGCGTCCCGACCGGAGAACACCGGGCCGCGGGAGGACAGCGCCAGGCAGGAGGCGGCGGTGCCGAACAGGTCGGCGTCGTTGCCGCCGATCGTCAGCGTGACCAGCCGGGTGTCCTCGGACAGTGCCCGGACCTGGGGCGGCACCCCGCGGAACTGGTACCCCGACACGACGTCACGACTGGTCGCCCCCGCGCACGTCACGTCGGTCAGGTCGAGTCCGAAGCGCGCCGCGAGCCGGTGGGGGTAGTCGCGCGCCGACTGCGCGCAGGCGCTCGTCGGCAGCCGGGTCGGGTCGCCCAGGCCGTAGCCGGCCGAGTAGGAGTCGCCGAGTGCGACGTACTCGCTGCCCGGCGGCAGGTCGGCGAGCGTCTCGGCCGGGTCGTCCGTCACCGGGTACGGCTCCGGGACCGGCCACATCGGCGCCGCGACGGCGCCGTCGGTCGGTGCGACCGCGACCGGGCCCGACGGCGCGACGACGACCGCGGCGAGGACCGCGAGCACGAGGGCGACGGCGGTCGACCGCTTCGAGCGGGTGGTGCGCTGCAGGGGGTCCTCCGGGTGGACGCGACGACGGGACGGGCAAGGCTACCTGCCCGTCCCGGGTGCCGGTGTCAGCGACGACCCAGGCGCCGTTCCCCGTTGCTGCCGGTCTGGTACTGCAGGCCGTAGTGCTCGTACAGCACGGGTTCGGTCGAGGCCTCGAGCTCACCGTCGGTCGGGATGGTCGGGGCGTCCTTGACGAGCTTCTTCGGGAACGTCACGAGCAGGTGCTTCGGCGCCACCGTCGCACCGACGAGCGGGACGAAGAGCAGCTTCTGGAACCCGGGCAGCCCGGTGGTGACGGCGCCGAAGGCGGGATCGGACGTCGCGGTGTCGTAGTAGATGCTCTCGAGCGTGCCGATCTTGTCCTCGGTCTCGTCGACGACGGGCAGGCCGATCCAGTCACGGATGTTGGCGGCTTCGAACACGGGGCGCTCCCTTCGAGCAGGACAGGTACGCCTCGACGCTACCGACGACCCCTCGGCGGGTTCACGGCGAAGTGGCGGGGGCGACCGGGAGCGAGTCGACGGCGGCGAGCACGTCGTCCACGCCGACGGCCAGGAGCGCCGGGTCCGGGTCCTCCGCGAACACGTCCCCGCGGCGCACGGACGCGTCGGTGAGCACGACGTGCGGACCGGAGGCGGGCGGTCCCCAGGCCTCGGGCGGCGCCGGTCCGAACACCACGACGGACGGGATCCCGTAGGCGGACGCGAGGTGGGCCGCCCCCGTGTCGACGGTCACGACGAGCGCTGCCGATGCGATGACGCCGGCGAAGGCCCGCAGCTCCAGCGCGCCCGCGAGGACCGCCTCCGGCGGCAACCCGGCCGACTGCGCGACGGCGGTGGCGCGCTCGACGTCGTCCGCGCCTCCCGTCAGGACCACGTCGAGGCCGCGCTCGCGGAGCCCCCGCACCACGGCTGCGAAGCGGTCGGTCGGCCAGTGCCGCGCACCGTGGAAGGCACCGATGTGCACGACCGCGGCACCCGGCGCGGCGGACGGGGCGGCCGGGCGGGCGATGGCGACCTCGTCGGGGTCGGCGGGGATGCCGTGCCAGGTGAGCAGGTCCGCCCAGCGCTCCCGCTCGTGGACGTCGTCCGGCCACTCCGGGCCCTCGTACCCGTGGGTCGGGTCGGCGTGGCCGATCACCCGCCGGGCACCGAGTGCGGCGACGAGGTCGGACGACTCCGGCCCGGCACCGTGCAGGTTGACCGCGACGTCGACCGCTCCGGCGGGGGCGGCGATCGGGTGGTCGAGCCCGTGCTGCGCGAGGTGCACGTCGACGGGCAGCAGCTCGACGACCGGGGCGAGCCACGCGGTCGTCGCCAGGGTGATCCGGTGGCCGGGGAACGCCCGGCGGAGCGCGTGCAGTGCGGGGACGGCGACGAGCGCGTCCCCGAGCTTGATGGCGCGCAGGACGAGCAGGTCGGGGCGTCCGTCGGACGGGGGCAGGGCGGGGACGGCGGTCACGGTCCGACGCTATCCGGCCGCGCCTGGGCCGGTTCCCGGCCGGCGGACGGTACCAAGGAGCATGGCTCTCGCGAAGGACCGCGCCGTCCGCGGTCTGCTCTTCGACCGTGACGACACCCTCGTCATCGACGTCCCGTACAACGCCGACCCCCACAAGGTCGTCCCCGTGCCCGGCGCCCACCGCGCGGTCGAGCGCGCCCGGACCGCCGGTCTGCGCGTCGGGGTCGTGACGAACCAGTCGGCGATCGCGAAGGGCCTGGCGACCCGCGAGCAGGTCGACGCGACGAACGCCCGCGTGGACGAGCTGGTCGGCCCGTTCGACGTCTGGTGCGTCTGCCCGCACGACGCCGGCGACGGGTGTGCGTGCCGCAAGCCGCGTCCGGGGATGGTGCTCGACGCCGCGCGACGGCTCGGGCTCGACCCGTCCGAGATCGTGGTGGTCGGGGACATCGGCGCCGACGTCGGTGCGGCGGCGGCGGCGGGTGCGCAGGGCGTGCTGGTGCCGACGCCGCGGACGCGCGCCGAGGAGGTCGAGGCGGCGGAGACCGTCGCCGGCTCCCTCGACGACGCCGTCTCCCTCGTGCTGGCCCGGGTCCCGGCGGCCCGGGCGTGAGCCGCGCCGAGCAGCGCGGTCCCGAGGGTGCGGAGTCGACCACGGCCGACGAGCGGACCGGTCCGCGCGTCCTGGTCGTCCGGCTCGACTCGTTCGGCGACGTCCTGGTGGCCGGCCCCGCGGTGCGCGCCGTCGCCGCGGGGGCCGCGCACGTCACGATGCTCTGCGGCCCCCAGGGCTCCCCGGCCGCGGACCTGCTGCCCGGGGTCGACCGGGTGCGGGTCTGGGCAGCGCCCTGGGTGACCGAGACCGCGCGGCCGATCGACGACGCGCTGCTCGGCGAGTTCCGTGCGCTCGTCACCGAGGAACAGCCCGACGAGGCCGTCGTGCTCACCTCGTTCCACCAGTCGCCCCTGCCGGTCGCCCTGCTGCTCCGCCTGGCCGGGGTGCCCCGGGTCTCCGGTGCCTCGGTCGACCACCCCGGGTCGCTGCTCGACGTGCGGCTCCGCCCGGGCGAGGACCTGCCGGAGGACCTCCCGGAGCCGGAGCGCGCCCTCCGCATCGCCGAGGCCGCCGGGTTCGCCCTGCCGGCGGATGACGACGGGAGGCTCGTGGTGCGGATCGACGCCGTCGCACCACCCGAGGTGGCCGCCCTGGACCGCTACGTGGTCGTCCACCCCGGCGCGAGCGTCCCGGCGCGCTCCTGGCCGGAGGAGCACCACCGTGACCTCGTCGCGGCCTACGCCGAGCGCGGGATCCCCGTGGTCGTCACGGGCAGCCCCGGCGAGCGGGCGCTCACGGCCGCCGTCGCGGGCGACACCGCGGTCGACCTCGGCGGTCGGACGTCGCCCGCCGAGCTCGCCGCGGTCCTCGCCGGCGCCGAGGTCGTCGTCGTCGGCAACACCGGTCCGGCACACCTCGCCGCCGCGGTGGGGGCGCGCATCGTCAGCCTGTTCTCGCCGGTGGTGCCGGCGGTGAAGTGGGCCCCGTACGCACCCGAGGTGGAACTGCTCGGCGACCAGACCGCCGCCTGCCGCCTGAGCCGTGCCCGGGAGTGCCCGGTCCCGGGCCACCCGTGCCTGTCCGGAGTGCGCGTGCAGGACGTCCTCGACGCACACGGACGCCTGCTGGCGCGCGGCACCGGACCCGGCGCCGTCGCGGACGGCAGTGCGCTCAGCGGATGAAGCAGGAGAAGCTGCGAGGAGGACCAGCAGTGCTCCCGTAGCGTGCGCCACTGCTCCTCCTGCTCCTCTTCCCGGCACCCGCGCAGCGCGCGCGAGCGCCGGCGGGGCAGCTGTCCGGAGGGGCACCGAACCGTCGAAAGGCCCTGCATGCGGATCCTCGTGTGGCACGTGCACGGCGGCTGGATGGACGCCTTCGTCCGCGGCCCCCACGAGTACCTCATCCCCACCACACCGGCCCGCGACGGCTGGGGGCTCGGGCGGGGCGGCCGCGACTGGCCGGCGAACGCGATCGAGATCGACCCGGCCGACGTCGCCGACGCCGAGGTCGACGTGGTCGTCCTGCAGCGCACCGAGGAGCTCGAGGAGGCCCGTCGCCTGCTCCGCGGCCGCGAGGTCCCCGTGGTCTTCGTCGAGCACAACGCCCCGCGCGTCGACGTCCCGAGCAGCCTGCACCCGATGCGAGACCGCGACGACCTGGTGATCGCGCACGTCACGCACTGGAACGCCCTCATGTGGGACTGCGGCACGACCCGCACGACGGTGGTCGAGCACGGCGTCGTCGACCCGGGCCCGCTCTACACCGGCGCACTCGAGCGCTTCGGTGTCGTCATCAACGAACCGGTCCGCCGCGGCCGTGTGGTCGGCACGGACCTGCTCCCCCGCTTCGCCGAGGTCGCACCCGTCGACCTCTGGGGCATGGGCACCGACCGGCTCCCCGAACTCGGGTTCGGCGACCGCGTCGTCGCCCTCGGCGACGTCCCCGCAGACCCCATGCACGCCGCACTCGCGCAACGACGCGCGTACGTGCACCCGAACCGCTGGACGTCGCTCGGCCTGTCGCTGATCGAGTCGATGCACATGGCGATGCCGGTCCTCGTGCTCGCGACGACCGACGCACCACGGACCGTGCCCGCCGAGGCCGGCGCGATCGCGACCGACGTCGACGAGCTGGTCCGTGCCTCCAGGACGCTCCTGGAGGACCCCGAGGAGGCCCGTCGCCGCGGTGCCGTCGCCCGAGAGGCCGCGCTCGAGCGGCACGCGCTCGGCCGGTACCTGGCGGACTGGGACGACCTCCTCGACGACGCCGTCGCGCGTGGTGCGCGACGCGGACGCGCGGCGGACGCCGCGCTGGAAGGGAGCCTCCGATGAAGATCGCGATGGTGTCCGAGCACGCGAGCCCGCTCGCGGTGCTCGGCGGAGTCGACGCCGGTGGACAGAACGTGCACGTCGCCGAGCTGTCCGCGGCCCTCGCGGACCGCGGCCACCAGGTGACCGTGTACACGCGGCGCGACGACGCCGACCAGCCCGTCCGCGTGCTGCTGCGCCCGGGCGTCGAGGTCGTGCAGGTCGACGCCGGGCCCGCCCGCCACGTCCCGAAGGACGACCTGTTCCCGTTCATGGACACGTTCGCCTCGGTGCTCGCGGCGGAGTGGTTCGTCGACCGCCCCGACGTGGTGCACGGGCACTTCTGGATGTCCGGGTACGCCGCGCTCGAGGCCGTCAAGCAGGTCCACGCCCGCACCGGTGGCGTCCGGATCCCGGTCGTGCAGACCTTCCACGCGCTGGGCGTCGTGAAGCGTCGCCACCAGGGCACCGCCGACACGAGTCCCGCGGAGCGCGAGTGGATCGAGCCCGCCGTGGGCCGGAGCGTCGACCAGGTCGTCGCGACGTGCTCCGACGAGGCCTTCGAGCTCAAGACCCTCGGCGTGCCGCTGCACGCCATCTCCGTGGTGCCGTGCGGTGTGGACACCGAGCTCTTCCGGCCGGACGGCCCCGTCGAGGAGCGTGGGCGCCCCTTCCGGGTGCTCACCGCGTCGCGCCTGGTGCGCCGGAAGGGTGTCGGCACGACCATCGCCGCGCTCGCGAAGCTGCTCGACGAGGGCCGCGAGGCCGAGCTCGTGGTGGTCGGCGGAGCCGGCACGGCCGGAGCCGACCTCGCCGACGACCCGGAGTACCAGCGCCTCGACGCCCTGGCCCGGTCGCTCGGGGTGCGCGAGCACGTGAGCTTCCGCGGCCAGCTCGGGCAGCACGACATGCCCGCCGTCTACCGCAGCGCCGACGTCGTCGTGTGCGCCCCCTGGTACGAGCCCTTCGGCATCGTGCCGCTCGAGGCCATGGCGTGCGGTCGTCCCGTCGTCGCGTCGAGCGTCGGCGGACTCATCGACACCGTCGTGGAGGACGCCACCGGCCTGCACGTCCCGCCCCGCGACGAGGAGGCCGTGGCCGCCGCCGTGGGCGCGCTGATCGACGACCGCGAGCGGCGCGACGCGTACGGACGCGCGGGTCGCGAGCGCGCCGAGTCCCGGTACACCTGGCACAAGGTCGCCGCCGAGAGCGAGCGCGTGTACGAGCGCCTCGTCGCCGGCGCCGCGAACGGCCTCGCCACGCCCGCCGTCGCGGCCACCGGGACCGACACGGCACCCGTGTCGAACGACCCCGTCGGGATCACCCCCGCCACGACCATCCCGGGCGCCCGTCCCGGACGCGCCGGACGGACCGCCCGCCCGACGCCCGCGGTGCTGCCGCACCCGACGGAGAGGACCGCACGATGACCATCGAGCAGCAGACCGGCACGCGTGAGCCGGAGACCGAGAGCGCCAGCGTCCGGACCGTCGTCGACCACATCGCCGCCTCGGTGCCCGTGATCGCCTCGCTCGTCGACCACAAGGACCACATCGCGGCGTGGGCGGACGACATCGCCGCACGGCTCGTCGCCGGCCGTCGGCTGCTCGCCGCGGGCAACGGCGGCTCGGCGGCGGAGGCCCAGCACCTCACCTCCGAGCTGACCGGTCGCTTCGACGGGGACCGTCCGGCGTACTCGGCGATCTCCCTGCACGCCGAGAGCTCCGCCGTCACCGCGATCGGGAACGACTACGGCTACGACCAGGTCTTCGCCCGCCAGGTGACGGCGCACGCGCGCGCCGGTGACGTCGTCGTGCTGCTCAGCACGAGCGGCAAGAGCCCGAACCTGCTCCGCGCGGCCGAGGCCGCCCGGGCCGTCGGTGCACGCTCGATCGCGATGACCGGCCCCGGGCCGAACCCGCTCGCCGACGCGGTCGACGACGCGATCCGCATCGAGGGCCCCTCGGCCAACGTGCAGGAGGCGCAGCTCGTCCTCGTGCACGCCCTCTGCCGTGCGATGGAGCCGGCCCTCCGCCGCGGCGGCCGCCGGTGAGCGGCACGGAGCGCACCGCCAGCGCGACGCCGGGCTCCGGCGACGGCACCCGGCGTCGCATCGTCGTCGTCGGCGACACCCTGCTCGACGTCGACGTCTCGGGCACGAGCGAACGGCTCAGCCCGGACGCCCCCGTCCCGGTCGTCGACGTCCGGACCGACGACCGTCGTGCCGGGGGCGCCGGCCTGGTCGCCTCGATGCTCGTACGCGACGGCCACGACGTGACGCTCGTCACCGTGCTGAGCGACGACGATCGTGCCGACGAGATCCGCGCCCTGCTGCCCGACGTGCACGTCGTCGCCGGTCCGTCCGGTGCGCCGACCCCGGTGAAGACCCGCGTCCGCGTGGTCGACCACGCGCTCGTCCGCATCGACGAGGGGTGCGCCACCCCGCCCGTCCCCGGCACGACCGCCGAGATGACCGCGGCGCTCGAGGGCGCCGACGCGATCGTCGTCGCCGACTACGGCCGTGGCGTCGCGGCCGCCGACGGGCTCCGTACCGCCCTCGCCGCCGTGGCCCGCACGACGCCGGTGGTGTGGGACCCGCACCCGAAGGGTGCCTCCCCCGTCGCGGGCACCGCGGTCGTGACCCCGAACACCAGCGAGGCCCGGCGCTTCACCGACCTGTCCGGCGAGGGCGTGCCCTTCGCCACGGACGCCGCGGCCGAGCTCGTCCGGACCTGGGACGTCGACGCCGTCGCCGTCACGATGGGCGACCGCGGCGCCCTCGTCGCGTCGCGCCGCAGCGGGGACGGCACCCGGCCGGCCGCGCTGGACAGCCGGTTCGTCCCGGCCCCGTCGGTCACCGCCGGCGACCCGTGCGGCGCCGGTGACCGCCTCGCCGCGGGCGTCGCCATCGCCCTCGCCGAGGGTGCTGACGTCGCCGAGGCCGTCGCCGCGGGCGTGCTCGCTGCCTCGGAGTACCTCGCAGCCGGCGGCGTGACCGCGCTGTTCGCCGACGACGGCCCGGCTCCGGTGCCCGTCCCCGGCGTGGACCGCGACGCGCTGCGCGTCGTGCACGACGTCCGCAGCGCCGGTGGGACCGTCGTCGCCACCGGCGGCTGCTTCGACCTGCTCCACGCCGGGCACGCCCGCACGCTCTCCGCAGCGCGGGCGCTCGGCGACTGCCTGGTGGTCTGCCTCAACTCGGACGACTCGGTGCGCGCCCTCAAGGGGCCGGAGCGCCCGATCATGACGCAGGACGACCGGGTCGAGCTGCTGCTCGCGCTCGACTGCGTCGACGCCGTGGTCGTCTTCGACGAGCACACCCCGGACGAGGCCCTCCGCCGCTTCCGCCCGGACGTCTGGGCGAAGGGCGGCGACTACGCCGCGAGCGAGCTCCCCGAGGCAGCCACGCTCGCCGAGTGGGGCGGTCGGGTCGTCACCGTCCCGTTCCACCCCGGTCGGTCCACCACGCGGCTCGCCGCGGCACTCGCCGCGGTCGGCTGAGGACCCACCCCGACCACACGTCGGACGGGAGGCACGGCGCACCGCCGCCACGGGCCTCCCGTCCGTCACCGGTCACCACACACGTCCCGTCGGCACCGCCGACGGACCGGCACCACGCCACTCCCGGAAGGAAGTCCATGCCCGTCCCCACCACCCCCATCGGTCGCGTCCTCGTCACCGGCGGCGCCTCCGGTCTCGGCGCGGCCGTCGTCGCCGCGGTCGTCGAGGCCGGCGGCACCCCCATCGTCCTCGACCTGCGCGTCGACGGCGTCCCGGAGGGCACCGACGCCGTCGCCGTGGACGTCACGGACACCGAGGCGACCGAGCGCGCCGTCCGCGAGGCCGCGGAGCGCCACGGCGGACTCGACGCCGTCGTCACCGCCGCGGGCATCGACAAGCCCGCGCCGATCGGCGGCATCTCGTCGGGCGACTGGGAGCGCATCGTCGGGGTCAACCTGCTCGGCACCGCCGCCGTGGTGCGCGCCGCGCTGCCCGCCCTCGAGGCGACGCACGGCCGCGTCGTGACGATCTCGTCGTCGCTCGCGCTCAAGGGCGTCGGCGACGGCACGGCCTACTCGGCGTCGAAGTTCGGCGTACGCGGCTTCTCGCAGGCGCTGGCCGCCGAGACCGCCGGGCGCATCGGTGTGACGAACATCATCCCCGCCGGCATGCGCACCGCGTTCTTCGAGGGCCGGACCGAGCAGTACAAGCCGGGCCCGGACGCGCAGCTCATCGAGCCGGAGTACGTGGCGAACTCGATCCTGTTCGCGCTGTCGCAGCCGGCCGGCTGTGAGATCCGCGAGCTGTCGATCATGCCCGCGACGGAGCCCAGCTGGCCGTAGGCCCCGCTGACGACGCAACGGGAGGCGCGGTGCCGGTCGGTACCGCGCCTCCCGTCACGTCCGTGGCCGGCCCGGCCCGCTCCATCGGTCGCCTCCGTCCGCCGAGCGGGCCAGATCTGTCACGCTCGGCAGCGCACGCCGACAGATTGCGCCCGCGCGCCGGCACGCCTCCGGCGTGTCCTGCCCGGTCGGGGTCGTCCCCGTCTGCCCGGACTCGTTCGCGTCCGCTCGCTCCCGCCCTGCCGAGCGGGCCCGATCCGTCACGCTCGACGCCGCCCGGCGACGAATCGCGCACGCTCGGCGCAGTGCGCGTGGCACGTCCCGCCCGATCGCTCGGTTCCCGACGGGGTCGGAGCCGGCGTCCGGGTGCACTCCTGCGCCGGCTCAGACGACCGGTGCGGCCGTTCGCTCCCGGGGTCGCACGGTCGCGAGGAGGTCCTCGACGTCGGTGAGCACGGCCTCGGGCTGGACCTCGTCGACGTACGACGGGTCGTGCTCGCAGCGCTCAGCGGTCCACCCGACCTGGGTCACGTCGATGCCGCACACCGGGCAGCGCGTGACGAAGGACATGTGCACCCGGTGCCGTCCGCGGTCGATCGGGCCCGCGTTCACCACGTTGCCGAACCAGAACACGCCGACCGTGGGGGTGCCGACCGCGACGGCGAGGTGCCGCGGGCCGGAGTCGTCGCCGACCATGACGTCAGCGGCCGCGAGCACCGCGGGGAGCTCCGCGAGCGGCAGGGCGTCGGTCAGGTCGTGGAGACGGTCGTGCAGGGCCACCGGCACGGCACCGCGGATGGCCTGCGCCGCCGGCACGTCCGTCGCGTCGCCGACGAGCACGACGTCGTCGCCGGCGTCGAGCCGCGCGGACACCACGGCTGCGAACCGCTCGGGGCTCCACCGGCGCCGCGGGTCCGTCGCGCCGGGGTGCACGGCCACCAGGTGGCCGGCGACGCCGAGGCGGTCGCGCACGGCACGGCGCTCCTCGGCGCTCACGTGCACGCGCGGGTCCAGGGTGACCGGGGCGGCACCGGCGAGCGAGACGACTTCGAGCCCGCGGAGCACCTCGTGCTGGTAGTAGACGTAGCGGACCCACCGCTCCAGGACCTCGGCGTCCTCGGTCGCGGTGCCGACGGTGTGCGGTGCGGCGAGGCGCAGCAGGAACGGGTTCGAGTTCCGACCGCCGCCGTGCAGCTGGACGGCGAGGTCGAACCGGCCGCGGAGCCGCGACTCGAAGTCGTGCAGCGCCGGCGCACCCTCCCCGGCGTCCCGCACCCCGGGCGACACCGGGAGTTCCTCGAACGCGTGCACCGCGTCGGTCCGTCCGCGCAGGACCGCCGAGGCCAGCGGGCTCCCGAGCAGCGTGATGCGGGCGTCGGGGTACGCGGCGTGCAGCGCCTCGATCGCGGGGACCGCGAAGAGCAGGTCCCCCAGGCCACCGCCGCGGAGCACCGCGATCTCCCGGACGTCGTCGAAGCGTTCTCCACCGTTGCCGATCAGTTGCACCACACCCGTCTACCGGAACCGAGCCGAGAGCGCTGCCGGGCCGACGCCGTCCCGGACCCGACCGGTGCGCTCTCCGGACCGAGCACCCGAAACCGGCACCCCGCACAGGTCCCCGGGAGCAGCGTGGAACCGTACGCCCGTCTCCGGAAGGACACCATGACCCTCGCCACCCCGTCAGCGACCGCGACCGACACCGACCACATGGTCGTCACCGACCCCGTCGACGGGTCGATCGCCACGACGACCCCGCGCTCCACGAGCGAGGACGTCGCGAACGCTGTCGCGCGCGCACGGGCGGCCGCACCCGCGTGGGCGCGCACCGCACCGGCGGAGCGCGGAGCCCTGCTGCACGCAGCAGCAGCGCACCTCCGTGACCACGCCCAGGAGCTCGCCGACCTGAACACCCGCGAGACCGGGAAGGTGCCCGGCGACGCGATGGGCGGCGTGCAGGCCGGCATCGGGACGCTCGTGCAGTACGCCGAGCTCGGCCCGGTCCACCGCGGCGAGGCGCTCCGCGGGCAGTTCGGTGCGGCCGACTGGTCGGTCCCCCACCCCCGCGGCGTGGTGCTCGCCCTGACGCCGTGGAACGACCCGGTGGCCGTGGCGCTCGGGATCCTCGGTGCCGCGCTCGTCACCGGGAACACCGTGGTGCACAAGGGCAGCGAGCGGTGCCCCGGCACGATCGCCCGGCTGAACACGCTGCTGGCCGAGGTCCTGCCGGAGGGCGTCCTGGTGGGCGTCGACGGTGACGCCTCGACCGGCGAGGCGCTGCTCGAGCAGGACGGCATCGACGTGTACGCCCACGTCGGCTCCACCGCCACCGGCGACCGCCTCTCCGAGGTCGCCGCGAGCACGCGCGCGCACGTCATCCGCGAGAACGGCGGCAACGACGCGGTCGTCGTGGACGCCGACGTGGACCCCGCGTGGGCCGCCGCACAGGTCGCGCTCGGCGCCTTCGCGAACACGGGTCAGATCTGCACGAGCGTCGAGCGCGTCTACGTGCACCGCGATGTCGCCGAGGAGTTCACCGCGGCGCTCGTCGCCGAGGCGGAGCGACGGACGGCATCGCCCGCCGCCGAGTTCGGTCCGCTCGTCGACGACCGGCTCCGCGGCACGGTGCAGGCGCACGTCGACGACGCCGTGCAGCGCGGCGCCACCGTGCGCACTGGCGGGACGACGCCCGGCGGTGTCGGCACGTTCTACCCGGCCACCGTCCTGACCGACTGCACCGACGACATGGTCGTGATGACCGAGGAGACCTTCGGTCCCCTCGCACCGGTCCGCGTCGTCGAGTCGTTCGACGAGGGCCTGCGCCTCGCCGCGGCCGACCGGTACGGCCTCGCCGCGACGGTGCTCACCGGCGACACCGGTCACGCCCTCCGCGCCGCAGCCGAGCTCCCCGTCGGCACCGTCAAGGTGAACGCGGTGTTCGGCGGCGCACCGGGCGGCAGCGCCCAGCCGCGCGGGGCCTCGGGCGCCGGCTTCGGCTACGGCCCGCACCTGCTCGACGAGATGACGACCACCACCGTCGTGCACCTCGAGTCCGCCCCCGCACGCACCACCGGAGGAACCCGATGACCGCCGACGTCCGTCTCGTCCGCGACCTGGTCGCCTCGGTCGACGACCGCGAACCGCTCGTCGTCGTCATCGGCGACTGCATCCTCGACCGCTGGACCGTCGGGGAGGCCGAGCGCGTCTCCCGCGAGGCCCCGGCGCCCGTGGTCCGTGTGACCGAGACGGTCGCCGTCCCGGGCGGCGCCGCGAACACGGCGGTGAACGCCCGCGCCCTCGGCGCCCGTGTCCGCATGGTCGGACTCATCGGTGACGACGAGTCCGGACGCGTCCTCCGCGACCGGCTCGAGACCGCCGGCGTCGACACGACCCACCTGGTCGAGGTCGCCGGTGCCCGCACCACCACGAAGTCGCGGGTGGTCGGCGGCGACCGCGTGGTCGTCCGCGTCGACGAGATCGCGGCGACGCCGGACGCGCACGCCGGTACCCGCCTCGGCGAGGCCGTCGCCCGCGCCGTCCGGGGCGCCGACGCCGCCGTGGTGTGCGACTACGGCCTCGGTGTGCAACCCGAGGACGTCGTGCCCGTCCTCGACCGCGACCGCCCCGGTACCGTCGTCGTCGATGCCCACGACCTGACGCGGTGGGCCGACCTGCACCCCGACCTGGTCACCCCGAACGCCGGCGAGACCGCCGGCCTGCTCGGTCGCGACCTCGGAGCCGGCTCGGCCCGGGTGCCGGTCGTCGTAGACGCCCGGCAGGAGGTCCTCGCCCGCAGCGGCGCCCGTGCGGCGGTCGTCACCCTCGACCGCGACGGCACCGTCCTGCTCGAGCCCGGCGCGGACCAGGCCTTCCGAACCCGCGCGACGCCGGCGTCGGAGCAGCAGGCATCCGGCGCGGGCGACACGTTCTGTGCCGCCGCCACGGTCGCCCTGGCCGTGCGTGCTCCGCTCCGTGACGC
Organism: Curtobacterium sp. P97; assembly: GCF_023712445.1. NCBI lineage: Bacteria > Bacillati > Actinomycetota > Actinomycetes > Micrococcales > Microbacteriaceae > Curtobacterium > Curtobacterium sp. P97. The sequence continues at coordinate 106,416 of NZ_JAMAYF010000006.1, forward strand.
GATCGCGGTGGCGCAGGCCGCCGCCGACGTCGTGGTCCGCGAGGCGGGCACCTCGGTCTGCACCGCCGCGGCCCTGATCGACTCCGTGACGGCCCCCGCCGCGACCGTGGTCGACCACGACGACCTCGCCCTGGCCGTCGACGCCGCCCGTGCCGCCGGCCGTCGCGTGGTCTTCACGAACGGCTGCTTCGACGTCGTGCACCGCGGGCACACCACCTACCTCCGGCAGGCCCGCGAGCTCGGCGACCTGCTCGTGGTCGCCCTCAACGACGACGACTCGGTCCGCCGGCTGAAGGGTCCGGAGCGTCCGATCAACACCGCCGAGGACCGGGCGGGCGTGCTCGCAGCCCTCGCCTGCGTCGACCTCGTGACCGTCTTCGCGACGGACACCCCGATCCCGCTCATCGAGCGCCTGCGCCCCGAGGTCTACGTCAAGGGCGGCGACTACTCCCCCGAGATGCTCGAGGAGACGGGGGTCGTCCGGGCGTACGGCGGTGAGGTCGTGATGGTCGACTACGTGCCGGAGCACTCGACGACCGCGGTCGTGCGGCGCATCCGCGAGGCCACCGCCGCCGCGGCCGCAGCCGCCGGCACGGCTCCGGCGACCGACACCGCGGACTCCACGGCACCCGCCGTCGAGCCCGACCCGGCACCGTGACCGCCGCCCGCTGGTCCGGTGCCTGGGCACGCCCCCGGACGGACGACCGCGGTCCGGCCGAGGTCGACGTCCTGGTGCCGACCGTCGGGCGGCCGGCCGAGCTCGCGACGACGCTCGCCGGGCTCGCGGCACAGACCGACGTCGACCTGCGCCTGGTCCTCAGCGACCAGTCAGCGGGCCAGGACGCCGCCTCCGAACCGGCGGTGGCCGCGATGCTCCGCGTCCTGGAGGCACAGGGCCGTCCCGTCACGCTCCTCGCCCACCCGGAACGGCGTGGTCTGGCGGAACACCGCCAGCACCTCCTCGACCACGCGACCGCTCCCGCGGTGCTCTACCTCGACGACGACGTCTGGCTCGAACCGGGCACCGTCCGCCGGATGCTCGACGCGCTCCGCGACCTGGGGTGCGGCTTCGTCGGCAGCGCCGTCCAGGGCCTGTCGTACCTGGAGGACCGTCGACCGCACGAGACCGCCGTGTTCGAACCGTGGGACGGCCCGGTCGTGCCCGAGGTCGTTCGCCGCGGGACGCCCGGCTTCGACCGGCTGTCGCTGCACAACGCCGCGAACCTGGCACACGTCGCAGCGGAGCTCGACGTCGAGACCGGAGGGTGGGTGCCCTACCGGGTCGCCTGGGTCGGCGCGTGCGTCGTCTACGACCGTGACGCCCTCGAACAGGTGGGGGGCTTCCGGTTCTGGGACGCCCTGCCCCCGCAGCACTCCGGCGAGGACGTCGTCGCGCAGTGGCGGGTGATGGAGCGCTTCGGCGGCGCGGGCATCCTGCCGTCCGGCGCCGTGCACCTCGAGAGCCCGACCACCGTGACCGACCGCCGGGTCGACGCTCCCGACGTCCTGTTCGACGACCACGAGACGAGCGCGCACCGGCGCTGACGTGCTCCGGCGCTGCCCCGCTCCGGCGGAGCAGGACCGGGGCACGTCAGCCCTCGTCGGGGGTCCCCTGCCCCGCGCCCGCGATCGTTGCCGCGTCGATCCCCAGCTCCTGGGACAGGAACCGCCACATCCACGCGAGCGCGACCGCGTTGGTGAGGGTCGGGACGCCCTGCGCGATCTGCGTCGCGACACCGTCGCTGTAGGCCGCGAGTCGCAGCGCCACGACCTCCGGGCCGTCGTCGGTGTGGAACACGCCGTCGGCGAGCCCGCGCTCGACCACACGGACGAGGCACGCCTCCCACACGCGGATCCGTTCGGCGTACTCCGCTGCGACCTCCGGCCGTCGGGCGACGGCGGTCCAGTAGTCCGACCAGATGCGCCAGTGCTGCCGGACCTGCTCGGTGTCGCCGAACAGTGGTCCGACGAGCATGCGGAGTCCGACCACGGGGTCCGGCTCGGCGTCCACCGCGGCGACGATCGCACCGTAGAAGCGCTCCGTCTCGAGCACGACGACCTCGTTGAGGATCTCCGCGACGCTGCCGAAGTGGTAGGTCACCGTGCCGACCGACACGTCCGCCGCCGCCGCGATGTCGCGGAGGCCCGTCGCGCCGACGCCGCGCTGCACGATGACCGCGCGCGCCGCGTCGACGATCATCGCCCGGCGCACCTCCGGACGCTGCCGGACGCGGGAGGCCCCGGTCACGCCGACGTCCTCGGGACCTCGTCGGTGAAGGTGTGCTCGGCGACGAGCACCTCGGGCGCTCCGGTCGCGCCGTCGCGGGCCCAGGCGCGCACGGTGTTCACCAGGTGGAAGGCGTCGGCCGTCGCGGTCACGTCCGACGTCGTCTCGACCCGTGCCGCCCAATCCGGCTGGTCGAGCCCGATCGCCCAGCGCGAGGTGGCACGAGCGCTCGTCGGGTCGTCCTGTCGGATCCGGTACGTCTCGCGCGCGTCCTCGGTGAAGACGAGCCCGTCCGGGTAGACGCGGCCGCCGCCGTACCCCGGGTCGACGTCGAGGGTCCACTCGCCGGTCTCCACGTCGTGCGTGACGGTCCGCTGCGGTAGCGGGTCGACGGGCGAGGTCCGCTCGATCGCGAGGGGGGTCGACCGGACCGGCTCCTCGAACCGCACACCGTCGTCCGTCGCCCTCGTCCACGTGGGCAGGGTGACCGACGACGTCGCCGGGTCGAGCGTCACGGTCGCCGCGGCACCGTGCGGCCAGACCCATGGCCAGTACGACGAGGACACCGCGAGCCGCACCCGGTGGCCCGCGGCGAAGCGGTGTCCGGTCGAGACGAGCCGGACGTCCAGCTCGGTCGGCACGCCGGGCTCGAGCGGGTCGGCACGGTCGGCTCCGGCCCGCTTCGCGGCGTTGCACACGCCGCGGGTCACGAGTGTGGAGGACCCGTCCGGCGCGACGTCGCACAGCCGGACCGTGAGCGTCGCCCGCGGGAGGTCGCTCGTCACGGTGAGGCGCACCGTGACGTTGCCGAGGACGTCGAACGCCTCGTCGACGGGCAGGTCGAAGCACACCGAGCGGCCGTCCTCGGCGCGCTGGTCCGGCGGCAGGTCGGTGGCGTTGCCGAACGGGAAGAACCGACCGGCGTCGACCCCGGTGTGCTGCGGCGACCGCACGACCACCGGGCCGTCCCCACCACCGCGCAGCAGGTCGAGGGGGACCGTGCGGTCGGCGGAGGCGGTCGACGGCCAGGCCTCGGCGGCGACCCACCGGCCCCGGCGCTCGGCGTAGTGGGTGGCGGGGGCCTCGCCCTCGTTGATCCAGGCGCGGAGGGCCGGGTCGTCCTCGACCCCGGTGTCGACGTCCTGCAACCACCGGTCCCACCACCGGAGCGTCTCCTGCAGGAACCCGATGGACGGCCCCGGCGCGAGACCGCGGTCCGGGTACTGGTGCGACCACGGACCGACGATGCCCTTCACCGGTGCGTCGACGTGCTCCACCAGGCGGAGCACGGCGTCCCGGTAGGGGTCCGCCCACCCGCCGACCGCGAGCACCGCTGCCCGGATCGCCGAGTGGTCCTCACCCGCGCTGCCGTGCCGCCAGTAGTCGTCGCGCTCCTGGTGCGACAGCCACACGGGGGTCATCGGCCGGTTCCGGTCCAGCCGTGCCCGCCACCGGTCGACCCAGTCCGGCCCGACGACCTCGGGACGCGGCGGTCGCGAGTTGAAGGCGAACATGGTGGCGCCCCAGGCCGTCATGTCGATGCCGAGGACCGCACCGCCGACGTAGTGCACGTCGTTGTCGTACCGGTCGTCGGTCGAGCACACCGTGACGATCGCCCGCAGGGCCGCCGGGGCCCGTGCGGCGAGCTGCAGCGCGTTGAAGCCACCCCACGAGATGCCGAACATCCCGACCGCACCCGAGGACCACGGCTGCGCGGCGAGCCACGCGATGACCGCCTCGCCGTCACGGAGCTCCTGCTCGCTGTACTCGTCGTCGAAGAAGCCGTCCGACGACCCCGTGCCGCGGATGTCGACCCGGACCGACGCGTACCCGTGCTGCGCGTACCAGGGGTGCCGTTCGGAGTCGCGGGGGGCGGTCCAGTCGTCGAGCCGGTACGGCAGGTACTCCAGGAGCACCGGCAGCGGTCCGTCGGGGTCGGCGGGAGCCCAGGTGCGCGCGTGCAGCCGGACGCCGTCGGGCATCGGGATCCACTCGTCCCGGACCGTGACGCCCTCGGGCAGCCGCAGGTCGGGACCGATCGCGGTCAGGTGCGGGGTGCTCATGCGTCCTCCCAGTTCCTCGTGCGGTGTCCGTCGCCGTGGTCCGTCCAGCCCGGGGCGTCCCGCCAGCGCTGCACGCCGTCGCCGACGTCGGGGAGCTCGGTCTGCCCCGGTTCGAGCGTCGCCCGCAGCAGGGTGCGCGTGTACGGGTGGTTCGTCCCGGTGAAGACGCGCTCGGTCGGACCGACCTCGACGATGCGCCCGCCGGTCATCACCGCCACCCGGTCGGCGACGCCCCGCACGACGGCGAGGTCGTGGCTGATGAACAGGCAGCTCAGCCCGCGCTCGCGGCGGAGGTCGTCGAGCAGCGCGAGGATGCCGGCCTGGACCTGCACGTCCAGCGCCGTGGTGATCTCGTCGGCGATCACGAGCCGGGGCTCGGCTGCCAGAGCGCGGGCGATGCCCACGCGCTGCCGTTGTCCGCCGGACAGCTGCGCCGGCAGCCGGTCGGCGTACTCCGGGCCGAGTCCGACCTGCGTGAGGAGTTCGCCGACGCGCGCCCGCGAGGAGCTCCCGGTGAACAGCCGGAGCGGCCGACCGACGGCAGCACCGACGGTGCGACGGGGGTTGAGCGAGGTGTCGGCGTTCTGGAACACGAGCTGCACGGCACGTCGGAGCTCCTGCGACCGCGCCGCGACCGGTTCGCGGAGGTCACCACGCACCGTGCCGTCGTCGTAGGTGAACGAGCCCGACTCGGCGGGCACGAGGCCGGCGAGGGTCGTCGCGAGCGTGGACTTCCCGCTGCCCGACTCCCCCACGACCGCGAGGGTCTCGCGCGGCGCGATGGCGAACGAGACACCGTCGACGGCGGCCGGCAGGCCGCGTCGGTACCGGACCACCAGGTCCTGGGCGTCGACGACGGGGCGCTCGACCGCCGGCTCGACCGGCGACCCGGGAGGCGCGCTGCCGGTCGCGGTGTCGGCGACCGTCCCAGGGACGCGCGCGTCGCGCCGGGGGCGGTCCGCGCCTCCCGTCCGGCGCTGCTCCGGCCGTCGCTGCTCCGGCCGTCGGCCGTCCGGTACCGCGGCGAGCAACGCGCGGGTGTACTCGTGCTGCGGCGCGGCGAAGAGCGCCGCCGTCGCGGCGTGCTCGACGACCTCACCGGCGCGCATGACGGCGATCTCGTCCGCCATCGCGGACACCACCCCGAGGTCGTGGCTCACGAGCAGCACGGCCATGCCGAGCTCGCGGCCCAGGTCGGCGACGAGGTCGAGGACGGCTGCCTGCGTGACCACGTCCAGTGCGGTCGTCGGTTCGTCGAGCACCAGGACGCGCGGGCGCGCGGCGACCGCCATGGCGATGGCGACGCGCTGCTGCTGCCCACCGGAGAGCTGGTGCGGGAAGCGCCGGACGATGGTGTCGGGGTCGGGGAGCCGGACGAGCCGCACGAGCTCCGCGACGCGGTCGGGCCCGTCGGGCTCGCCGTGTGCGCGCAGGGCCTCGCGGACCTGCTCCCCGACGCGCATCGACGGGGTGAGCGCCTGCCCGGCGTTCTGCGCCACGACCGAGGCCGTCCCGCCCCGCAGCGCCCGACGCCCCGCGGCCGAGAGGGCGAAGACGTCCTGACCGTCGACGAGGACCCGGCCGCCGGTGATGCGCGACCCGGCGCGCAGGTGTGCGAGCAGGGTGCGGGCCACGGTGGACTTGCCGCTGCCCGACTCACCGACGAGGCCGAGCGTGCGACCAGCGGCGACGCTGAAGGACACGCCGCGCACGACGGGCACCGTGCGACGCCCGGCGGCGTAGGACACGGCGAGGTCCTCGACGCGCACGAGCGGCCGCTGCTCGGGCTCCCCCGACTGCGGGCGGTGGACGGTCTGCTGGTCGGTCATGCGCCCGCTCCCTGCTGTGCGCGGTCGACGCCGAGCGACTTGGCCAGCCCGTCGGCGGCGAGGTTGAGGCCGACGACGAGCGTCGCCAGCGCCACGATCGGCGCGAGGGTGCCGAGCGGCACCACGGTCAGCGCCGTCCGGTTCTCCTGCACCATGAGCCCCCAGTCGGGCGTCGGTGGGTTCGCCCCGAAGCCGAGGAAGGACAGCGACGCGACGAGCAGGACGATCCAGGACGCCCGCATGGCGAACTCGACGAGGACGACGTCGAGCACGTTCGGCAGGATCTCGCGGAACACGATCGACACGGCGCGCTCGCCGCGGGCGCGGGCCGCGGTGACGTAGTCCTGCGTGATCACCGTCCGCGCGGCACCACGGACCACGCGGGTGACGGCGGGTGCGTAGACGACGGTCACCGCGAGCACGATGACCCAGAGTCCGGCGTCGAAGACGGTCACGACGACGAGGAGTGCGAGGATCGAGGGCACGCTGAGCAGCGCGTCGACCACGCGCATGACGACCTCGTCGAACCAGTTGTCCGCGTACGCCGTGACGCAGCCGAGGACGCTACCGACGGCGACGGCGATGGTGGTGGCGAGGAAGGTCACGAGCAGCGCGTACCGGCCGCCGTTGAGCGTGCGCGACAGCAGGTCGCGTCCGTACTGGTCCGTGCCGAGCCAGTGGGCCCAGCTCGGGCCGGCGAGCACGTCCGCGGCGTCCGTCGCGACGGGGTCGTGTCCGGCGATGACGGGCGCGAGCACCGCCAGCACGAGGTGCACGGCGATGAACGCGAGGCCGACGCCGAGTGCCGTCGAGCTGCGGAACGGCGCGACGGCCGCGCCGAGGACGCTGCGGGAGCCTGGGGCGACGGCGGTCATGCGTGGGCCTTCCGTGTGCTGCGGACCGGGCGGGTCCGGGTGCGGCGTTGCCGCGTACGGAGCTTCGGGTCGAGTGCGAGGGCGACGAGGTCGGCCGCGAGGTTGCAGACGACGTAGACGAGGGCGCTCAGGAGCGCGATCGCCTCGATGGTCGGCAGGTCGCGGTTCGAGACCGACTCGAGCATGAGCTTGCCCATGCCCGGGTAGTTGAAGACGTTCTCCACGACCACCACCCCGCCGAGCAGCCAGGCGACGTTGAGCGCGATGACGTTGAGCGTCGGCAGCAGCGCACTCGGCAGTGCGTGCTTCCACACCACCCTGCGCATCGTCAGGCCCTTGAGCTCGGCGGTGGTCACGAACTCGGACGCCATCACGTCGATGGTCGACGAGCGCGCGGTGCGGAGGATGTACGCCGCCATCGCGAGCGTCAGCACGACGATCGGCAGCCAGACGGTCGGCAGGAGTTCCGCGACGGTGGCGTCGCTCCCGCGGAGCACGACGGCCGGGAACACCGGCAGGCCGATCGCGAACAGCAGCACCAGGACGGTCGCGACCATGAACTCGGGGACGCTCATCACGAGGAGGCTGACGGTCGAGACGACCCGGTCGGTCGCACGACCGCGGCGGACACCCGCGAGCACGCCGAGCGCGAGCGACAGCGTCACGCCGACCAGCATCGCCGGGAGGGCGATGAGCATGCTGTTCCGGAACGCCGTGAGGAGCGTCGGCGCCACCGGCTCGCCGCTGACGAGCGACGTGCCGAAGTCGCCGTGTGCGGCGCCGGCGAGCCACTGCAGGTACCGGAGCCAGACGTTCTCGTCGAGCCCGAGGGTCGCCCGGAGCTGCTGGACCGCCTCGGGCGTGGCGTTCTGCCCGAGCAGCTGCTGCGCGACGTCGCCGGGCAGCGCCTGCACCGCGAGGAACACGAACAGTGATGCGAGGACCACCGTGAGCACGGCGATGCCGAGTCGACGGAGGGCGGGGACGAGGACGTTCATCGGCGCAGTCCGATCCGGAGCCAGTCGAACTCGAAGCCGTACTCCGAGTAGTTGACGACGTCGCGGGACAGCCCGACCAGGCGGTCCCCGAACATCGGGGTCATGTCGGCGCCGTCCTCGACGACGAGCCGCTGGGCGTCCTGGTAGAGCGTCCGGCGCTTCGCGTCGTCCATCTCGGCGCGGGCGTCGTCGAGGAGCGTGTCGAAGGTCGGGTTCGACCAGGCGCTCTCGTTGTAGGAGGATCCGGTGCGGAAGATCTGGTTGAGCAGCTGGTCGATCGGTCGCCCGGTGAACCAGTAGCTCACCATGAGCGGCTTCTGCATCCAGATCTGGGTGTAGTAGGAGTCGGCGCTCGCGTTCCGGATCGTCAGCCGGATGCCCGCGTCGGCGACCGCGTCGCGGTAGGCCACCGCCATCGGGGTGAAGACCGACTCGTAGGACGACGTGTAGATGGACGTGCGGAGCCCCTCGGCACCGGCGGCCCGGAGCAGTGCGCGCGCCTTGTCCGGGTCGTGTTCGCGGTGCTCGTCGACGAAGGCGGCGAGCTGCGGTGGCACCGGGTTGTCCCAGCCGGGCGCCCCCGTGCCCTGCAGGGCCGTGTCGACGATCGTCCGCGGGTCGTACGCGAGCTTCATCGCCTGTCGGACCCTCGGGTCGGCGAACTCGTCACTCGTCGCGAGCATCGGGATCGTGTACCACTGCGCGTTCGTGGAGCGCGCGATCGTCGCGCGGTCCGAGGCCGCGACGACCCGGGCGGTGGCGAAGTCGAGGTTCGTCTGCGAGATGAGGTCGACCTGGCCCGCGAGCAGGGCGTTGACGCGCGCGGTGGTGTCCTGGACGGAGAAGAAGTCGATGCCGTCGAGCGTCGGGCGGCCCGCGAAGTGGTCCTCGAACGCCTCGACGCTCCCGGCACCGGCGGGCGTGAAGGACGAGAGGCGGAAGGGACCGGTGCCGATGCCCGTCCGGCCGATGTCCGCGACGGCGCCCGCCGGCACGATGTAGCACTGGTAGGCGGTGAGCAGCGACGGGAACTCGGCGTTCGGCTTCGTGAGCGCGAACCGGAGCGTGTACGGGTCGACCGCGGTCATCGACGAGGCGTCCATGACCTCACCGAGGACCCCGGCCTGCGGCGACGCGGTCGCCTCGTCGAGGATGTGCCGGATGCTCGCGATCGCGTCGTCCGCGGTGAACCGTGCGCCGTCGTGGAAGCGCACGCCACGCCGGAGACGGAACGTCCACTCGGTGCCGTCGGCGTTCGCGGACCACTCCTCGGCCAGGTCGGGCACGGTCGTCCCCTGCTCGTCGAGCCTGACCAGCCGGTTGTACAGGGCGCCGAGGTACTCGTAGGCGGACAGCGAGCTGGCCGAGTCGAGCGTCTCCGCGGCGGAGGCAGCGGGGCGTGCCACCCGGAGCCGTCCCCCCGCTCGGGTGGCGCCGGTCGCGGCGGCCTCGGGCAACGCCGCGGTGCCGGCTGCCGCGCCGGAGCTGCACCCGGTGAGCGTGAGCAGGCCGAGCCCGGCCAGCCCGGCGGCACCGGTCAGCAGTGTGCGCCGGCTGGGACCGCGGACGTCGCGGTCGTCGTGGACGATGGGTTGCATTCGGGGTGACCCCTCCTGGTAATCGTTCCGGTGAACGATAGAGGGAGGCGGCTCGGAGCGCGAGCCTCGCTCCTCGGCCCGACGGCCGCTCGGCGCCCCCTCGATGCCCGTGGGCGCACCGATCCGAGGGCATCGGTACGCTGGTGACGACGCGCTCCAGTGTTTACCGATCCGTTACACGGCGGGTCCGCGGGAGCGCCGGACCGAGCGGGACGGCGGGAAGCCGCCGCACCGAGACGAGGAGCTTCCATGGCGACGTTCACCCGGGGCTTCGGCGGCCGCCGCGACGACCGCGACGACCCGCGCATCCCGCCCGGACAGACCCTCGTGCGCGACTGGCCGGTGCTCTCCGCCGGGGCCACCCCCGACATCGAGCCGGCCGACTGGAGCTTCTCCGTCCGCACCGAGACGGGGCTCCGCACCTGGACCTGGGACGAGGTGCACGCCCTCGGCGTCGAGGACATCACCGTCGACATCCACTGCGTCACCCACTGGACGAAGCTCGACATGCCCTGGCGTGGCGTCTCCCTCGACCGCCTGTTCGCGGACGTCGAGACCTCGCTCGACTTCTGCACGGTGCACAGCTTCGGGGGCTACACGACGAACGTGCCACGCGCCGAGCTGCTCGGTGGACGGTCGTGGATCGCCTTCGAGGCCGACGGCGCGCCCCTCACCCCCGAGCACGGTGGCCCGGCCCGCCTGCTCGTGCCCCACCTGTACTTCTGGAAGAGCGCGAAGTGGGTGCGCGGCATCGTCATGCAGGCCGAGGACGAGCCGGGCTTCTGGGAGAACGCCGGCTACAACATGCACGGCGACCCCTGGAAGGAGGAGCGGTACTGGTGAGCGGTCCCTCCCCCGTCGACGGCCTGGAGGCGCGGACCGCCCCGAGCGCGTCGGCCCCCGCCCGCAGACGGCCGGCCTGGCACGCCGCCACGGTCGCCTCCGTCGCACCGGAGACCCCGGTCGCGCGCCGCATCGTCCTCGACGTCCCGACCTGGCCGGGCAACGACCCGGGGCAGCACCTCGACCTGCGCCTCACCGCCGAGGACGGCTACCAGGCGTCGCGCTCCTACTCGATCGCCTCGTCCGGTGCGGGCACCCGGGTGACGCTCGCGGTCGACCGGGTCGAGGGCGGCGAGGTCTCCCCGTTCCTGGTCGACGCGATCGAGGTCGGCGACGGCCTCGACGTGCACGGGCCCCTCGGCGGGTGGTTCGTGTGGCGACCCGGCGCGTCGACGAGGCCCGTGCAGCTGATCGCCGGCGGGTCGGGCATCGTCCCGCTGCTCCCGATGGTCACCGCGCACGCCGAGGCTGCCGACCGGACGCCGTTCCGGTTGCTGTACGCCACCCGCACGCCGGAGGACGTGTTCTTCCGCGAGGAGCTCGCGGACGCCCTGCGCGCGGCCGCGCCGCTCGAGGTCACGCACGTGTACAGCCGGCGCGCTCCGGAGGGGTCCGACGAACCCGTGGGGCGTCTCACACGGGAGCGACTCGACCGGGCCGTCCTGCCGCCCGGGTCCGGAGCGCTCGTGTACGTCTGCGGGTCGACGCCGTTCGTCGAGCAGGTGCTGCGGTGGCTCGGCGAGCTCGGCCACGACCTGTCCGACGTCCGAGCAGAGCGCTTCGGCGGCGCGTGACAGTCCTGGTCGTCCCGGTTCTCCGAGGAGACCGGGCCTGAGACGACGAAGGCCCTGGTCGGTGACCAGGGCCTTCGTGTTCCGAGCGGATGACGAGATTCGAACTCGCGACCCTCACCTTGGCAAGGTGATGCGCTACCACTGCGCCACATCCGCGTACACCCACACTCTACCCCGAACCGTTCCCGCGACCGAGATCCACGGCGCAGCCGGGCGCGTCGCACGCACCGTCGATCGCCGTCGGGTGCGGGATTGCGGGAAACCGCAAGCCTCGGGCGCCGACCGATCCGAGCCGCCGTCGGCTCCGGATGCTTCCTCGGTGCCCCGAGTCCGTCCGGGCAGGGCGCCGGGGGCCACCCACCCCTCGTCCGGCCGATCGCGGCGACCCGAACCCTGCGAGCGGCCGGACGGTCCCGGACTCCCAGGCCGACCGGGTTCACTCGGGGCATGAGCTACGTGCACGACAACCCCGGTGGCACCGAGGCACACGGTGTGGACCTGATCGACGGCGACTCGCCGGCCGTCCGCATCCTCGTGCACGGCAACCTGCCGACGACCATCGAGCACGAGGGTCGCACCTGGCTCGCCACGGGCGACGCGCACGACGACGGCGACCCGTCCGCTCCCCCGATCGCGATCTACCGTCCGGTCTGACGAGCACCGTCCGCGCCCGTCGTCGGGCTGGCGTGTCCTGTCAGGCGGGCGTCTTCCGTCAGCCCGGCGCTGTCGCAGCTGCCTGGCTCAGCAGGGCGACCACCGTCAGGTACAGCCCGGAGGAGAGGACCGCCCCGGGCAGCAGGGCGACGACGGCGACCGGGATCGCCCACAGCTGGTGCGCCCCGGGATTCCCGTCAGGTGGCGTGCTCGCCATGGCGGCGAACGAGGACGCGGAGACGAGCACCGCGAACGCCGCCGTCATGCAGACGATCGGCCACGACCGGTAGCCGCCGGAGAACATCGGGACGAGGAGCGGCAGGAAGAACATCGCCGGAGCAGCGGTGAAGCCGATGCGGGAGACGATCCGGTAGGTCCGCCGGTCCCGGTCGGTGCCTGGATCGCGACGCTGGTCGCCCTTCATCTGTTCCCCCTCCGTTGGCGGTACCAACACGGTGCGCGCCGCGCTCCGCGTGTCCGTACACCGGGACAGCACATCGCCCGGCTGAACGCGCCGTCCGACGTTCCGCAGCCCGCGTCGCGACGCCGGTCACCGGGCAGCCGGGAACTCCTCGTCGCGGAGATGCGAAGCGTCACCTACCGCGCAGGTGGACACGCCCGAGATGCTGTACCGGGCCGGGCGCGCGTCGTAACCGATCGAAGTGACCGGGCCGCCCTTGCCGCGGATACCGAGTACGGGGTCGTCGCCATCGATCCGAGTATCGAAGAATTCGATACCCTCGTCCTTCCAAACGTCCTTCACAGCATCGATGTCCGCCTGTTGGCCTTCCGCCGCGGCCGTTCGTTCCATGATGAAGACGTACCGCACGCGCTCCGGCGCATCGCCACACGGCTCCACGGCGGGGCCCCGGTAGACCTGCCAACTGCCGCCGACCGCGGCGGTCGAGCGCTCGACCACGTCGACGACGGTCTTCTTGGCAACCGATGGGTTTGCACTACCGCCGTCAGAACTTGTGCTGCGAGCGCAGCTGGTCAGTGTCGTCGACAAGACTGCGACCACGGCGATTGCGGTGCTCCTTCGGGCCAGACGCCCCGTGCGCGTCGTCGTCACGTCGTGCGGCCGCGTCAGCCCGCGCCGCGGAGATCGTCGACATCCCCGTCGAAGCACACCGACTCGCCGGTCACGCTGTAGCGCTGAGGGAAGGCGTTGAACCCGATCGAGGTCACCGGGCCCCCGCTACCTCGAACGCCGAGGAGGGGATCCGCCGATCCGCTCTCGAAGCGCTCGACGGCAATACCCTGATCCTTCCAGGCCTGCTCGACCCGTTCGACATCAGCGGCCGGGTCGACTCCGTCCAGCGCCTTCCGCTCGACGATGTAGCTCCAACGAGCTCCAGACCCAGCGCCGGGACGGTCGCAGCTCTCTGCCGCTGGACCGCTGTACACGTTCCAGTCGCCGCCGATCGACTTCGTCGTGTGCTCGACCACATCGACGATCGACTTCTTTGCCTCGGACGGTTTCATGCTCTCTCCTCCGGGGTCAGCGCTGCATGCTGACAGGATCGACGTGGTCGCCAGCAGCACGACGACGACGTTGCGCAGTCTGCCGCTGACGCGGGCCGGTTCGTGTGGTTTCAAAGGGTCCACTGCGGGTTCTCCAGAAGGGACTGCTGGAACTGTGTCGGGCCGAGGTCCTTGCGCTTCGTCAAGTCCTCCGGATGTCCGGTGGTCGCGAAGGCGATGTTCTGCAGGGATTCGGTGTTCTGGTCGAGATAACCGCGCTTCGACTCCGTGAGCGTTCCGTGGTCTTCCACCGGGTTGAGGCCCTCGGTGCCGTCAGCTCCGAACACGGTGGCGTCGAAGTCCGGATCCGTGGGGTCTTGGCCGTGCTCGGCGCTCAAGCGACCGGTCCAGGCCCACTGGTCCCCCTTCTCCGGGTCGATCAGCCAGACATCGCGTGCCTGAGCGGCGTATACATGGCCGGCGTTCAGGTCGTCCGCGTTGTCGACCGAGTTCGGCAGCCCGGCTGAACCGATGGACGTGAAGGTGTCCACGTGGATGCCCTCCTGAGTCAGGCCGTACGCTGAAGCGGTCGTGCCGTAGGAATGCGCGACCACGTTCGTCGTCGGCATGTCTCCGGCGCGGACCGCGTCGAGACCCTTGATCGAAGCGGCGAGGTTGTCACCGCCCGGTTTGGCGTAGTCGCTCCCGAGCACGCCGAAGTCGAGCTTGCCGCTGATCACGGGCTGCGGGGGCGTCTCGTACCCGATCCACCCGATGACGGCCCGGTCTGCAGGTCCGAGCCCTTCCTGCGCGTCGTAGAGGTGTTGCGCACCCTCGGTCCACCCCACCATGTCCTTCGCGGTGGTGCCCATTCCGGGAACGGCCCACGTGACGTTCTGCGCCGTGTCGAGGTCCCCGATCGAGACAGCAGCCAGCGGTGGGCGGTCGTCGGTCAGCGCCATCACGAATCGCCGCCCCTTCGTCTCGTCACTCGGTCGACTCGCGGTCTCGATCGCGCGCAGGGCCTCGAGGTTCTCCGACGCCCGACCCCAAGCCGTCCCGTTGTCGTACGCGATCGTCGACTGCAGCGCCTCCACCTCCTGCTCAGCCTCGGTGATCCGGGCGTCGAGCACGGTGCGGTTCGCCGTGTCGCGAGCCCAGTAGGCGACACCCTCGAGGTTACCGAGGCGAGCGAGTACCGGCAGGGGCAGCGCTCGGACGTCCTGCCTGCGGGAGGACGACCATCCGAGCTGTGCCCAGAGTGCCGCGACCTCGCTCGCGGTCAGGTCTGGATCGAGCATCTGCTGCAGCGCCGGAGGCAGGTCGGCCGGTGCTGCGATGTCGAGTGTCGCGTTCGAGAGCTCGCCGGAACCACCGGCCCGGTCGAAGGCGTCGGCGATCCGCTCGAGCCACGCTGCATCCTCGCGGTTCTCGTCGAGCAGCCGGTCCGCACCCGCCAAGAACGACGCGCTCGCGATGCGCACCCAGCCACAGCTCCCGGTGAAGCCGTGCCACGCGGTCCGCAGCGTCGTGAGCTTCTCCTCCGCGGCGCGATCTGCGGCGCGGCTGTCGCTCGCGAAGGACCGGAGCGAACCGGGGACAGCTGAGCTCGTCCCCTCTGCCGTCCCGCCACCGGTGCGGGTCCGACCCCGCGCCGAGAATGCCACAGTGATGGTCGGCGCAGCGATCGGCGTCTCCGACGGCTTGAAGTCGAAGACACCGAGCGACGGACTCCCGCGCAATCCGAGCGGATCGGCCGCGACCTGGCGGTCCCGCTCGTCCTGCCGGAGCTGCCACGCCGCGAGCTGCTCACGGCGTTGCCGTTCCTGCTCCGCTGCAGCGGTGGCCTCGGTCACCTGTTCGACGAGGTCGTCGAGCGCGGACGTGAGCTTCGGCCGGTCGTCGGCTTCGATCTGCACCGACTCCTCGAAGCGCTTCGCGTACGCGCCGCGGAAGTCGTCCAGGGCTGATTCGGCGGCGCTCCGACGCGCTGCCCCCTGCCCGCGCAGGCGATCGGCGGCCGCGCTGGCTGCCCTGACGACGGCATTCGCCGCCGCTTCGTCGTACTGGATGTCCCCCATGCGCTCCCCCTTGCGGGTCCACTGTACGCAGATCGGCCCGGGACGTGCGGGCCCACCCGCACGTGTGCGCACCTCGATGTGCCTTTTGTACGGGCTCTCGTCGCGACGCAGACTCCTCGGACGCACCTTCGCAGGCCCACCCGTCAGGAACCCGCCGCGAGCCGCCCGCGGCCGCAACAGAACAGGAGCAGCCCATGCCCACCATCGCCATCATCGGAGCCGGCCCCGGCCTCGGTCTCGCCATCGCCCGGACGTTCGGCCACGAGGGCTTCTCCGTCGCGCTGGTCTCCCGCACCCAGGAGAAGCTCGACCGGCTCGCCGCGCAGCTCGGTGAGGAAGGCATCACCGCTGCCGGGTTCGCCGCTGACGTCACGGACCGGCCGAGCCTGACCGCAGCGCTCGGGGCTGCGACCGAGCACTTCGGGTCCGTCGACGTGCTGGAGTACTCCCCGGCCGACACCACCGGTGGTGCCCTCGCCCCCGCAGACGTGCGGTCGACCACCCCGGACAACGTGCAGCCGCAGATCGAGTACTCCCTCTACGGCGGGATGTCCGCGGTCGAGGCGGTCCTGCCCGCGATGCGTGCAGCCGGCGCCGGCACGATCATCGTCACCACCGGCGCGGGCTCGGTCCGACCGGCGCCGATGTTCGGCAACGTCACCGTCGGCGGTGCGGCGCTGCGCAACTGGGCGCTCAACCTCGGTGCCGCCCTCGACGCCGACGACACCGGTGTCCACGTCGCGCACGTCGCGATCGGGGTGTGGGTGACCGACAGCAAGCCCGCGGACCACCACGTGCCGAGCCTGTCCCCGTCCGAGATCGCTCCGCGCTACTGGGACCTCCACACCGGACGCTCCACCCACGAGATCGTCATCGAGGGGTAGGCGCATGCGGTCATCCGGCCGGGTGCGTGTCCGCGTCGACGGACCGTGCCCGGCCGACTCCGATCCGCTCGTGCAGCGCCCGGTTCGCGGCGACGGCGGCGTGGTTCTCTGCAGCCCACTGCGCCAGCTGCATCACCGCGACCTGCAACGACCGACCCAGGTCGGTCACGCCGTAGTCCACCCGGGGCGGCATCTCCGCGGGGGCCTGCCGGACCACGAGTCCGTCGCGCTCGAGTGCCTTGAGTGTCACGGTCAGCATCCGCTGCGAGATGCCGGGGATGCTCGCCAGCAGGTCCGAGTAGCGCAGGGTCCGGTCGCCGAGCGTGGTCATCACGAGCACGGTCCACTTGTCACCGGTGCGGTCCAGGACCTCTCGGATGAAGCTGCTGTCCTCCGGCCACGCCACGCACGGACCGGCGAGCACCCGTTCCACGGTCACGGCATCCTCCTCGTCACCGACACCGTACAAGGTGGTCCGGGCACCTTCGTGCGAGCGGAGGACGACGACGAGGCCGCCGTCCTCGCGGTCCCAGGAGGTGCCGATGACGCTGCGCTCGGTTCGACGGCGGTGCGGAAGCGCTTCGAACAGGACCTCGCCGCGCTCCGGGCCGCCGACGAGTTCGTGCTCGTGCTCCCTGCGGGCGCTGCCGCGCACGTCGAAGCAGGCATCGCCTCCGGACTCGGCAAGCGGTGCTGGGCCGTCGGCCCCGTCGACCGGCTCAGGGCACTGCACATCGTCCAGTAGTCGTTCCCGACCGGCCGACGACGGCCACCACCTCGGCGACGGCCACGGGCGATGGAGGGGTGTCGTCGCGGATCCCGTGTTCCGACCGCAGGAACGAGAAAACCCCCGCCGGAGCGGGGGTTCTCGGATGGTGGGCGATACTGGGATCGAACCAGTGACCTCTTCCGTGTCAGGGAAGCGCGCTACCGCTGCGCCAATCGCCCAGAGATCTGCTGACCAGGGTCGTGCAGGATCTTGGAGGGTGTTGCTGGAGGTGGGGACGGGATTCGAACCCGCGTGGACGGCTTTGCAGGCCGCTGCCTAGCCTCTCGGCCACCCCACCATCGAGGTTCACGTCTCCGTGAGTACCCGAACGGTGGGATACCCTCTGGTGAGTCGTGGTCGTCCGGAGACTCCCACACTCGAGCGGATGACGAGATTCGAACTCGCGACCCTCACCTTGGCAAGGTGATGCGCTACCACTGCGCCACATCCGCATTTCGGCGACCCGAGGGCCGCTCCTGTCTCTCCGCTGTCGCGGCGACGAGAAGAACTCTATACGAACCGGACGCCTTCCGCCAAAATCCTCCTCGTTCACCGGGCGTGTCCCCCGCGTTCATGCGGATCGCGGGGCTTTTCGAGTGCCCGTTCTTTCCCATGACGGCCGCAGTGCACTGTGGAAACGGGCGTACCTGGTCGTCGCGGAGCACCAGGTACGCCCGTTCCCATCAGGTACGCCCGTTCTCACCCGGCGCCAGCACGCATCAGCACGAGCGCGAGCAGGAGCACCACGCACGAGCACGACGCACCAGGCACCACGCACGAGCACGACGCACAAGGCACCAGGCACGACGCACGGGCACCGAGGGCACCCGCGCCACACCCGGGTGACGCGCCGTGTTCGGTGCAGGCCCGAACGTCCGCTACTATCGACTGGCACGCAAGTGCAGGGGGCGATTGGCGCAGTTGGTAGCGCGCTTCGTTCACACCGAAGAGGTCATCAGTTCGAGTCTGGTATCGCCCACGTGCCCATTCAGGGCCTGAAGAACACCCGAGCAGAGCCCGGCGCACACGCGTCGGGCTCTTCTCGTTCCTCGGCCCGGACCGTCACGACACACCAGCGAGCAAGGACCCATGACCGACGTCGACCTCGAGTTCTCCCGCGTGCGCGCGGTGCTCGACCGCCCGACCCTCCGGCTGATGTCCCGCCCGACGAGCGCCGCCGTCATCGCGGTGTTCCGCACGGTGTTCGACCGTGACGTGCAGTACGTCCCGGCCGACCGCATGCACCTGCAGGTCGAGGAGCACGTCGCCCGTCTGCAGTCCACCGGTGCCCGCGTCCCCGCGAGCGAACACGGGGAGAACGAGGCCGACGCCCGCCCGAACGGCCGCGCGCTCTGTCGCGACTGGGTGGCGGCGCAGTGGCTGGTCCGCTCGAACTCCCCCGACGGCGACGAGCAGTACTCGCTGACGAGCCACGCCCTCGAGGCACTGAACCTCGTCGACGCCCTGAGCGCCGACCGGGCGCTCATCAGCGAGAGCCGCCTGGCGATGATCGTCGAGGCCGTGCACCGCTGGGCGGCCAGCGCGGAGCCGGACCCGGACGTGCAGGTCCGTCGCATCGACGCCCAGATCGCGGAGCTGCAGGCCGAACGCGACCGGATCGCACGCGGCGAGGTCACCGAGGTCGACGACGCCCGGATGCACGACGGCTACACGAACGTGGCCGACCTCATCCGGCAGCTGCCCAGCGACTTCAAGCGGGTCGAGGAGGCGGTCGCGACGATGCACCGCTCGATCGTCGAGGACTTCCGGCAGGAGGTCCGTCCGATCGGCGAGATCCTCGACGACTACCTGGCCCGGACGGACGACCTCATGCAGGCGACTCCCGAGGGTCGGGCGTTCGAGGGCGCGTTCGAGCTGCTGCGCGACGACGCCCTGCTGCTCCGGCTCCGGGACGACATCGCGACGATCCTCGCGCACCCCTTCGCCGAGTCCCTCGGAGCGGGCGAGCGCCGGGCGTTCCGCAACACGGTCAGCATCCTGCGCCAGGGCATCGAGGACGTGCTCGCCCAGCGACGCCAGCTCACCGCGACGCTCCGCGACCAGATCGTGGCCCACGACGTCGTCCGCGACCGTGAGCTCGACGCGGTGCTCCGCTCGGTGAACCGCGGGCTCGCCGCGTGGATCGACTCGGGGTCCGCCCGCGACCGCGTCCCGCTCGGACTGCTCCCCGCGACCGCCGAGGTCGGCACCCTGCGCGAGCGCTTCTACGACCCCGACAACGAGGCGGTGCCACCGCCCATCGAGGAGCCCGACGACGACGTCTTCGAGGAACTCGACGTGGAGTCGCTGCGCCGCCACGGCGGCCCGCTGCTCGCCGAGCTCCGCGCCGCGCTCCGCAGCGCCCCGGACAGCGTCTCGGCCTTCCACGCGCTGCCGCCCGAGCAGCGCCGTCCGGTCGAGCTCTTCGGCCTCGCGCACCTGCTCACCGGCAACGACGACTTCGAGACCGCCACCCACCTGGTCCCGCACCGCACGGTGCGACCGGACGGCGAGACGGTCACCTTCCACATGCCCTCGGCGTCCCTGACCGGCGCAGGGGCGGACGACCAGCACGACGACGACAACGGCCTGGAGGCACGGTGAGCGACACCACGACGGCTCCCGTCGACGAGACGGACCCCGAGGGCTCCGACCCCGTCCTCGACGAGCGTCACGACGAGGACGAGGAACGCGACGCGTCGAGCTTCGCCCTCTTCGAGGGCGACGAGGGCCGGCTCGACGAGCCGCAGCGCCGCGCCCTGGTCGCGCTGCTCCGCCACACCTACGTGAGCGCGCGGACGCACGCCGACGAGTGGCGCGCGATCACCGACGGTGAGCACCAGCTCCGGTCGCGGCTGAACGACCTCTTCCTCGAACTGCACGTCGACCGCGACCGCGAGGTCGCCTGGAAGCGCCAGGCACGGTCCGAGAGCCAGCGCCGGGCCTTCCCGACGCTGCTGCGTGACGTGCCGTGGACGCGTGAGGAGACGATCGTCCTCGTCTACCTGCGCATGCGCCTCCGCGCGGACGCCCGGCCGGGCCTCGACCAGGTCGTGGTCGACCGGTCCGAGATCATCGGGCACGTGTCCGGCTTCCTGCCGGCGACCACCGACCGCACCCGGAACGAGTCCCGTGTCGCGAAGGCCGTCGAGCGACTCGTGACCGCGCGCATCCTCATCCGCACGACCGATCCCGACCGCTTCCGCGTGGCCAGTGTCGTCGAGGTCCTGCTCCCCCTGGAGCAGCTCCGCGAACTGGACCGGTGGCTCCGCGACGCGACCACCGACGGCGGTGCGCCGACCGACGGAGCCGTGACGGGCCTCCCGGCCGAGCCGACCGACCCCGACGACGAAGGCGAGACGGACGCATGACCGACACCGCGATCGACACCGGCGCCCTGCCGGCGCTCTTCGACACCGTCGCGCAGTGGCGGGCGGAGTCGATGCAGGTCGTCAACTGGGGCGGCTTCCACGGCCACCGTCAGGTCGAGCTGTCCGGGACCGCGACGCTGATCTCGGGCGCCTCCGGCACCGGCAAGTCGACCCTGATGGACGCCTACCTGGCCGTCATGATGCCGTCCGACGTGCCGTTCAACGGCGCCTCGAACGACGCGACCACCGGGCGTGCGCGGAGCGCCGACCAGCGGAACCTGCTCACGTACCTGCGCGGCAAGGTGGACACCCGCCGCGACCCGGAGACGGGCGCCCTGCGCGACGTGAACCTGCGCGGCGACGACCAGACCACCTGGGGCGCCGTCGCCGTGACCTTCCGGAACGACGACGAGCGGCGCTTCACGGTGCTGCGGGCGTACCTCGTGCCGAAGCGGGCGCGGGGCGTCGGCGACATCCAGATGACCATGGCGACGGTCGACGACACGTTCGACCTCCGCCGGCTCGAGGACTTCGTGCCGTCGCGCTTCCACCACCTCGAGCTGACCGGACGTGTGCCGGGGCTCGTCGTGCGGGACACCTACCAGGAGCTCGCGTACACGCTCCAGACCCGGCTCGGGATCGGCGACTCCGGTGGTGGCAACCGGGCCATGCGCCTGCTCGCGCGGATCCAGGCCGGGCAGCACCTGCCCACGGTCGACGCGCTCTACAAGTCGCTCGTGCTCGAGACCCCGGGGACGTACGAGGCGGCCGACCGCGCCCTCGCGCACTTCTCCGCGCTCGACGAGGCGTACGAGGCGATGGACACCGAGGAGCGCAAGGTCCGCATCCTCTCCCCCATCGTCGAGCTGCACGACGAGATCGCCCGGTCGCGGGCCGCAGCGGACGCCCTGGACGGCATCGCCACCGGCGCCGAGGTCTCGCCGTTCGCGCACTGGACGGCATCGCGGAAGCGTGCCCTGCTCGACGCCGAGGTCGAACGCAACGCGCGCGAGCGCACCGCAGCCCGGGCCGACGTCGCTGCGACCGAGGCCCGGCACGCCGCCGTCGAGGTCGAGCTCCGCGAGGCGGAGGGACGCCTCCGTGACCAGGGCGGCAACGCCCTCGCGCAGCTCGAGGACCGCATCGACCGCCGGACCCGGGAGCGCGACGCGGTCGCCCGGGCGCGCGCGACCTTCGAGGAGCGCACCACCGCGCTCGGACTGACGCTCACCTCCGAGCGCACGTTCACCGAGGCGCAGGCGGCGTCGCACGCGTTCCTCGGGTCGTACGCGACGGCACGCGCCGAGCTCGACGACCGTCGGGACGCCCTGACGCGCGAGGAGTACCCGCTCCTCGACCGCGAGCGGACCCTGCGCCAGGAGCGCCGCTCACTCGAGCACCGGCAGGGCGCGATGCCGCTGCCGATGCACGAGGCGCGGTTGGCGATGGCCCGGGCCGCCGGCATCTCCCCCGACGCGCTGCCGTTCGTCGCCGAGCTGCTCGACGTGCTCCCGGCCGAGGAGCACTGGCGGACGGCCATCGAGTCCGTGCTGGCACCCGTCGCGCGCACGCTGCTCGTCGACGAGGACCAGCTGTCGTCCTTCAGCGAGGCGATCGACGCGCTCCAGCTCCCGGTCCGCGTGCAGTTCGAGGGCGTGCCCACCGGCCCGCACCTCGACCTCGACGGCGACCCGGCGATGGTCTCCGGCAAGCTGACCATCAAGGACTCCCCGTTCAGCACCTGGGTCCGCGAACGCATCGAGTCCGACCGGATCGACGCGCGGTGCGTCGACTCCGCCGCCGAGCTCGGCGGTGGCGGCCGCCGCGTGACCCCGTCCGGTCAGCTCCGGGACGGCCGTCGCGGCGCGCACGGCGACCGACGCCAGTCGAACGTCATCGGCTTCACGAACGAGGCCCGGATGGCCTCCGTCGAGCGGGAGCTCGCCGCGATCGCGCAGGACCTCGCGACGCTCGAGGCCCGACGCACCGACGTCGCGCAGGACATCGCGACCCTCGACGCCCTGCGCGCCGCACACCAGCAGGTCGTCGACACCACCTGGGACGGCATCGACGTCGCCGGGCTCGACGAGTCCCTGGCGCGGCTCGACGCCGAGCGACAGGCGCTGCTCGCGGCCGACGACGGGCTCCGGACCCTGCGCGAGTCGGTCGCCCGGCTCCGTCGTGCCCTGGACGAAGCCGCCGACCGTCGAGCCGGTGCACGGCTCTCCGTCACGCGGCTCGAGGAACGCCACGCGGTGCTCGTCGACGGCCAGGACGCCGCGGCCGAGATCCTCGCCCGCTTCGAGGACACCCCGGAGTCGCTGCCGGACGACGAGCAGTCCCGGCTGCTCGCCGAGACGTTCGAGGAGGTCGGCGCCCCGGACGGCATCGACGGGTTCGACGACGCCGCGCGCCGACTGCGACGCCGGCTCGAGGAACGGCTCGCGCAGGCGCTCGACGGCGCCGCGGCCGCCTCGACCGCGCTCACGCTGACGTTCCAGCGGTACCAGGACGCCTGGCCCGACCCGAACCTCGGCACCGGTGTCGCGTCGTACCCGGACTACCACGCGATCCTCGACCAGATCCTCGCGACCGGGTTGCACGCGCGCCGCAGCGAGTGGCGTCGGCGGCTGTCGCAGTGGAGCGGCGAGGACCTCGTCCCGCTCGCCGGTGCCTTCGACCGCGCGGTCGTCGAGATCGAGGAACGGCTCGAACCGGTCAACGAGATCCTGCGCGAGCTGCCGTTCGGTGCGAACCGGGACCGCCTGAAGATCCAGATCCGCCGGGTCACCCGCGAGGACGTCACCGCCTTCCGGCGGGAGCTCCGCGCGCTGTCGGCGTCGGTCGACACCGAGCTGACCGACGACGTGCTCGAGACCCGCTTCCGACGCCTGCGTCGGTTCATGGCGGTCATCCGCCCCGACCCGGCCGCAACACGTGGACGGACGACCCAGCGCGACGCCGTGCTCGACGTCCGCCGTCACATGGAGATCACGGCCGTGCGGTACGACCCCGAGGGCAACGACCTCGGCGTGTACTCCTCGCTCGGGGACAAGTCGGGTGGCGAGACGCAGGAGCTCGTCGCGTTCATCGTCGGTGCGGCGCTGCGCTACCAGCTCGGCGACGAGACCCGGCCGCGGCCCCGGTTCGCGCCGGTGTTCCTCGACGAGGCGTTCATCAAGGCGGACTCGGAGTTCGCCGGGCGCGCCGTGACGGCGTGGCTCCGGCTCGGGTTCCAGCTCGTGGTGAGCGCTCCGCTCGACAAGGTCACCGCACTCGAGCCGTCGATGGAGCGCCTGCTGTCGATGCGGAAGCACCCCGACACGGGCCACTCGTCCGTCACGGAGATCGCCCGGGCGTAGGCGCCGCGGCGCTGCGGCGCTGCGGCGCTGCGGCCGGTCGGCGGCCGGTCGGCCGGCGCGGCAGGCGGGTACTCGGAGGCAGGTCCTGGTCGCACGACCTGCCGCTCACCTCCCGACGCGACGGCAGGTCCTGCCACCGGAGCGGGAGCGGACGGCACGTCGTGCGACCGCGGTGGGCGCCGGCGACGGGTGCGGGTCGGGGCGGTGACCAGGGCTCCATCCGCGAGCGGGCGAGATCTGTCACAGTCGAATCCGGCGGACGACGGATCAAGCCCGCTCGGCGGCCTGCACGCGGCGTGTCCTGCCCACTCGTCGGACGGGAGGCGCGGCGCGGCGCCGCCACGCGCCTCCCGTCCGACGCCGCCGGCGCCGACCCCGCCGCACCGCCGCCGCACCGCCGTCTGCCCGCCACCGGCCCGCCGCCGGCCTGTGCGAGCGGGCGCGAGCGGGCGAGATCTGTCACGGTCTGGGCCGCCGGCCGACAGGTACCGCCCGCTCGGCGGCCTGCGGGCGGCGTGTCCTGCCCGCTCGAGCGGAGGGCGGAGGGCGGAGGGCGGAGGGCAGAAGGCGGGGGGCGGAGTGCGGGACCGGCGTCCGCCGATCGCCGTGCGGGGCGCGGTACGGTGGGCGGATGTTCGGACGTCGCGCTCGCAGCCCCCGCCCCGACGACGGAGCGCGCCCGGGCGACCCCGGCATCGGAGCCCTCGTGCAGGTGGTCGACCTCGAGCGCGGGGGCGAGCAGTGGGAGGGCGAGCCGATCGGGGTGATCGTCGCTCCGGGAGGGGTGCAGCTCGGTGGGACGCAGCGCACCTGGACCATCGCCTTCGACGAGCCCGCGTACACGAAGGACGGCCGCGGCCCGTTCGAGCGCGCGACCGTCCTGGGTCGTCAGTTGGTGCCGGTCACGCCGGACACCGCGGACGGGGTCTAGTACTCCTCGTTGCCGCTCTTCAGCATGGCGGCGACGGCCATGCACATGCCCACGCCACCGAGCACGCCGATGCCGATGATGACGCCTGCGATGAGTTCGAGCATTGGTGACTCCTTGGGTTGCGGGGCCGGTGTGGCGGTGGCCGTCGTGGCCGCGTCCAGGTTACCGGATGCGGCTCGGGGCTAGCGGATGCCGCGCATGAGGCGCAGGACGGGCTTCGCGCAGACGAGCAGCACGACCCCGACCGCCACGGCGACCAGGCCGAGGACGGTGAAGTACGGCACCTCGTTCGTCGGCGAGTAGTACTGCGAGAGCACCCCGGTGGCCGCCGTGCCGAGGGACACCGAGAGGAAGAAGAGCGCGACCATCTGGGTCTGGAACTTCGGCGGCGCGAGCTTCGTCGCGACGGACTGCCCGACCGGGGAGAGCAGGAGCTCGGCGATCGTGAAGACGAGCAGGATGCCCACGAGCGCGATCAGCGGCGTGCCGTTCTCGCCCGTGCCCGAGAACGGCAGGAAGAGCAGGAACGCGATGCCCATGATCCCGGTGCCGAGCGCGAACTTCGTCGGGGTGGAGGGCTGGCGGTCACCGAGCTTCGTCCAGATCGCGGCGGCGACACCGGACAGCACGATGATGAACACGGGGTTGATCGACTGGACCCACGACACGGGCATCACCCAGTCGCCGAGCGATCGGTCCAGGCGCTGGTCCGAGTACTGGGTCACGACCGTGAACTGCTGCTGGTAGAGCGACCAGAAGACGGCGCTCGCGATGAAGAGCGGGATGAAGGCGAACACCCGGGAACGCTCCTCGGCGGTGATCCCGCTGGTCAGGATCACCACGAAGTACGCGATGGTGGCCACGATGACGATCACGACGACGACCGTCGGCAGGTTCGTCACCGTGAGCAGTCCGGTGAGCACCGAGGCCACGACGACCGCGAGCGCGACGACGACGAGCACGGCGACGAGCGGCAGGCGGCGACGCTCGACCGGGTTGGTGACGTGCCGGACCGAGTCGGGGAGCTTCCGACGGCGGATGCCGTACTGCACGAGCCCGGCCGCCATGCCGACCGCGGCGAGCCCGAAGCCGTAGTGGAACCCGAGCGAGGACTGCAGCAGCCCGGTCAACAGCGGACCGAAGAACGCCCCGAGGTTCACCCCGAGGTAGTAGAGCGAGAACCCGGCGTCGCGACGAGGGTCTTCGCGGCTGTACAGCCCGCCGACGATCGTCGTGGCGGTGGCCTTGAGCCCGCCGGAGCCGAGGGCGATGAGTACGAGGCCGACCCCGACGCCCGCGACCCCCGGGATCAGCGCGAGCCCGATGTGGCCGAGCATGACGACGACCGCGCTGGTGAAGAGGGTGCGGTCGGCGCCGATGAGCCGGTCCGCCACCCAGGCGCCGATGATCGTGAACAGGTACACGGCGCCGCCGTACGCGCCCATGATCCCGTTGGCGATGCCCTCGTCGATGCCGAGGCCGCCGCGCGTGACGGTGTAGTACATGTAGATCAGGACGATGCCCTGCATGCCGTAGAACGAGAACCGCTCCCAGAGCTCCACCGCGAAGGGCGTGGACAGCTCGAAGGGCTGCCCGAAGAAGGTGCGTTGCTGCGCCGGAGCGCTGGGTGGGGTGGTGCGAGACATCCGTCCACTGTGCCCCGGGGCACCCCGCTCGTCCGAATCGGAGCGGGGCGCGTACAAACTTCCGCGGGCGGGCCTTGGAGGATTCCCACCACCCGTGCTCGGCCCCGCGGTCTGCCGTTGTGCGCCCGCACGGCGTTCGAGCAACACTCGGCCGAGGTGCCTAACGTGTGGAGTGCAACACGGACAGAGCAGTTCAGGAAGGCTCCCCCATGGTCGACACCGCCCCCGCACGCCCCACCTCGACGACCGAGGCCCCGAACGCCGACGCCACGGGCGACCCGGCGGCCGGCACGCCGACGGGCGGGACGGAAACCGACGTCCGCATCGACACCACGCTGCTCGGGGAGCTCCTGCTCGGCCGCTGGGCCGAGGACCGGCGCATCTCACGGCGCCTGTCCCGCGACCCCGGGCTGCACAAGATCGAGGGGCAGCCGGTCGCGGAGCACCGGGCCCGCGTCCTCGAGCAGCTCCGGGTGCTCGTCGACGCCGGTGCGATCCAGCGTCCGTACCCGACCGAGTTCGGCGGCCAGGAGAACCACGGCGGGAACCTCGCGGCGTTCGAGGAGCTCACGACGGCGGACCCGTCCCTGCAGATCAAGGCCGGCGTGCAGTGGGGCCTGTTCGGGTCCGCGGTGCACCACCTCGGCACCGAGCGCAACCACCGCGAGTTCCTGCCGGGGATCATCCGCTTCGACGTGCCCGGCTGCTTCGCGATGACCGAGACCGGGCACGGCTCGGACGTGCAGAGCATCGCGACGACGGCGACCTACGACCCGGACACGCAGGAGTTCGTCGTGCACACGCCGTTCCGGGGCGCCTGGAAGGACTACATCGGCAACGCGGCGCTGCACGGGCGGGCGGCCGTCGTGTTCGCGAAGCTCGTGACGCAGGGCGTCGACCACGGTGTGCACGCGTTCTACGTGCCGCTGCGCGACGGCGACGGTGCGTTCCTGCCCGGCGTTGGTGGCGAGGACGACGGCGTCAAGGGCGGCCTGAACGGCATCGACAACGGGCGGCTCTGGTTCGACCACGTCCGGGTGCCCCGCACGAACCTGCTCAACCGGTACGGCGACGTGGCCGAGGACGGCACGTACACCTCCCCCATCGCGTCGCCGGGCCGACGGTTCTTCACCATGCTCGGCACCCTCGTGCAGGGCCGGGTCTCGCTCGACGGCGCCGCCGTGGTCGCGCAGAAGGTCGGCCTGCAGATCGCGCTGACCTACGCCGCCGAACGCCGGCAGTTCCCGACGGGCGGCGGCGACGAGGGCGTGCTGCTCGACTACGGCCGTCACCAGCGCCGACTGATCCCCCGGCTCGCGACGGTCTTCGCCCAGTCGTTCGCGCACGAGAAGCTGCTGCAGACCTTCGACGACGTCTTCAGCGGGCGCGAGGACACCCCGCAGCGCCGCGAGGACCTCGAGACGCAGGCGGCGGCCTTCAAGGCGATGTCCACCTGGTCGGCGCTCGACACGCTGCAGGAGTGCCGCGAGGCGTGCGGCGGCGCCGGGTTCCTCGCCGAGAACCGGCTGACGAGCCTCCGCGCGGACCTCGACGTCTACGTCACCTTCGAGGGTGACAACACGATCCTGCTGCAGCTCGTGGGCAAGCGCCTGCTCACCGACTTCCGCGCGAAGGCGCCGCGCGACGCCGCCTCGACCGCCCGGTTCGTCGCTGCGCAGGCAGCGACGAAGCTGGCCGACGCGTCCGGCATCCGTCGACTCGGGCAGACGGTCGTCGACCGGGGATCGCTCGCGGCGAGCGTCACGGACCTGCAGGACCCGCGCACCCAGCGCGCGCTGCTGGCCGGTCGTGTCGACACGATGGTGTCCGAGATCGGGGTGCGCCTCGCCTCGGCCGGCAAGGACCGGGCGCGGGCCGCGAAGCTCCTCAACCGCTCGCAGCACGAGCTCATCGAGGCCGCGAAGGCGCACGCCGAGCTCATGCAGTGGGACGCGTTCACCGATGCCATCGAGGCCGTGGCGCCCGGTGACACCCGCCGCGTGCTCGTCTGGCTCCGCGACCTCTTCGCCCTCGGGCTCGTCGAGCAGCACCTCGACTGGCACCTGGTGCACGGACGCCTGTCGGCGCAGCGTGCCCGGGCGGTGTCGGCGTACGTCGACCGGCTCGTGGCCCGGCTCCGCCCGGTGGTCCCGCAGCTCGTCGAGTCGTTCGGCTACGACCCCGAGCTCGTCCGCGCGCCGATCGCCCTGGGCGAGGAGCGCGCGCGGCAGGAGGAGGCGGCAGCGTGGTTCGCCGCCGAGGCCGCTGCGGGACGGCTGCCGGAGCAGGAGAAGAAGCCGCGTCCGTGATCAACCCTGCAGGGTTGATATCGGGAGAATCAACCTTGTAGGGTTGACAGCGGAGGTGCGATGTACGCGGTGACGGTGGACCAGGTGGGCAGTCGTTCGGACGACGACCGGGTCGAGCAGGCCATCGACGTCGTCCGGACCGCGTCCGAGGGGCACGTGGTGCTCCCACCGGAGCGGACCGCCGGCGACGAGTTCCAGTTCCTGCTCGACGACGCGGAGACCCTGCTCGACGTGGTGTTCGCCCTCGCCCGGACGGACGGCTGGAGCATCGGCATCGGCATCGGTGACGTCGAGGAACCGGTGCCGAGCTCGACCCGGGCCGCGCGCGGCGACGCCTTCGTGCAGGCACGCGCCGCGGTCGACCGCGCGAAGGACGTCCCCGAGCACCTCGCCCTCGAGGTCGCCCCGGGTCGCCGGCTCGGTACCGCGGACGTCGAGCCCCTCGTCGCCCAGACCGTCCGGGCCCGTCGCCGCCGGTCGCGGGAGGGCTGGGAGCTCGCGGACCTCCTCCGCGCCGGCCACTCGCGCACCGAGGCCGCCGAGCTGCTCGGCGTGACCCGGCAGGCGGTGGCGAAGCGCTGGCTCGCGGCCGACCTGCGCTCCGACGACGCCGTGCACGCGGCACTCGCGCGGCTCCTCACCGAAGCGGACACCCCGGCATGACGGTCTGGCTGGTCGGTGCGGTCGTGCTGCTCGCGGTGGCCGCGCTCAGCGCCGTGCACCGCGTCCCGCCACTCGCCCGCGCGGTGCCGGCGGTCGTGGTCGTCGCGGTCGTCCTCGCCGCCGAGCTCCTCGACCTGGCACCCGCCGCACCGACGACCGCGCTCCGCGTGCTCGGCACCACCGCGGTCGTCGCCGTCGGCGTCCTCGCCGGGAGTGCCGTCACGGGGACCGTGCTCGGCTTCGCCATGCGCGAGGGCGTCGAGCGGGGTCGGCACGGCGGCATCCTGGTCTCGCGCGCCGACGAACCCGCCGTCGAGCGTCGACGCCCGGAGGTGCTCCGGGGCGGGGCGGCGATCGGGTTCCTCGAACGGTTCGCGGTGATCGGCGCGGTGCTGGTGGGCCGGCTCGAGATCGTCG
Organism: Curtobacterium sp. P97; assembly: GCF_023712445.1. Lineage (NCBI taxonomy): Bacteria > Bacillati > Actinomycetota > Actinomycetes > Micrococcales > Microbacteriaceae > Curtobacterium > Curtobacterium sp. P97. The sequence continues at coordinate 136,194 of NZ_JAMAYF010000006.1, forward strand.
CGGCGGTCGTCGCGGTGAAGGGCCTCGGTCGCTTCTCGGAGCTCGACTCCGCCGAGGCGCGAGAGCGGTTCATCGTCGGGACGCTCACGAGCACGTGCTGGGCCGGACTCGCCGCCTGGACCGCGATCGGCCTGCCGGGCTGACCGCACAGCCACACGGCCGCACAGACGCACCGCCGCACAGACGCACAGCCACAGAGCCGCACGAGCGTGCGCACGAGCGGGCGGACACCGCCCGACCGGACGCCACCGCGGCACTCAGCCCTGGTCCGACGCCCGTCCCCGGTCGCCGAGCGCAGCGCGCAGTCGCGCCTCGGCGTCGTCGGCGCCCTCGGCACCGGACGCAGCGGCCGCCGCAGCCGCCTCCGCGTTCGCCTCGATCACGGCGCGCACGACCTCCTCGCGCTGGATCTTGACCCCGCGCGGTGCGTCGATGCCGATCCGGACGCCGTCGCCGCGGCTGTCGAGGACCGTGATGACGACGTCGTCACCGACGAGGATCCGCTCGCCGACCTTCCGCGTGAGTACCAGCACCCCGTCAGCCTAGCGACACCACCGGCAGGCCCAGCTGGTGGACGGACTCCGGCGTGGCGGTCTCCCCCGCACCGATGGCCACCACACCCGCGACGGGTACCCGCCCGGCGACCGCGGCCACGACGGCCCGGGCGTCCTCGGTCTTCCGACCGACGTCGACCACGACCCACACCTGGTCGGCGGCGAGTCCCTCGATCGTCGCCGCGTCGTCCCACGCGGAGACGCCCAGCAGCGCGTGGCCGTTCCGCACGCCCTCGGCGCGCGCGAGGATCCCCGCCCGACGGTCGGCCGCGTCGGTCGGGCGCAGTGCGTACCGTCCGGCGAACACCCCCGCCGCCGCGTCGACGTCGGTGGCACGCCCGACGAGCAGCACGAGGTCGCCGTCGGCCGACCGCACGGCCGGGACCGGCAGCACCGGACGGACGGACGCCGGGGCGGACACCGCAGTGACCAGCGGGACGACGGGAGCCGGTCCCACGACCGGCAGGGGGCCTCCCGGCCGACCGTGGTCCTCGTCCGTGCCCGGTACGGCCGGCGACGGGCCGTCCTGGAGGCGCGGCACGGCCGGGTCGACCCGACCCACGTCCGTCCCGGGGCGGCCCGGGCGCGGGGCGCCCGCGGCGATCCCGTCGGCCGCGAAGCCGTCGAGCACCGAGGCGAACGCATCCGCCCGCGTCGACGCGGTGCCGTCGCCGGCGGCGATGCGGGCCTCGGCGGCCTCGGCGTCGGCGAGGAGCGCGGCGATCCCGATGCGGGTGGCCGGGCCGTCGGCGATCGCCACCCGGGCGGTCGGCGGGTCGAGCGGGTCCGGCACCTCGACGACGGCCTCGACGTGCGTGCGGCGGAAGAGCCCACCGATCCCGGGCGTGGACACGCGTTCGGCCGAGACGATCCGGGCGCCCGCACCGAACTCGGTGCGGAGGGCGTCGCGGACCGCCTCGAGCGTCGGGCCGCTACGCAGCGATCGGGTCGGCGGCACGGACCACTCCCACGGTCTCGATGGTGGAGCCCGCGGCGGTGGCCTCCTGGTAGGACAGCACGGGCAGGCCGTTCGCCTGCGCGGACACCATGCGGTGCACGGCCGGTCGGAGCTGCGGGGCGCAGACGAGCACGGCGGACAGGCCCTGCTCCTCGACGCTGCGCACGGCGTCGCGCAGGGACCCGAGGACCTGCTCGATGCGGTGGGCGTCGAGCACGATCTGGGTGCCCTGCTCGGACGGGCGGAGCCCCTCGAGCATCGACTGCTCGAGCAACGGGTCGATCATGATGACGCGGAGCGTGCCGGCCTCGGCGTGGCGGGCGGGCAGGGCGGGGCCGAGGGCTGCGCGGGCGGCCTCGACCAGGCCCTCGGGATCGGTCGACACCTTCGCGCGGAGCGTCAGCGCCTCGCAGATGCGGCCGAGGTCGTTGATCGGCACGCGCTCGGCGAGCAGGCCCTGGAGCACGCGCTGCACCTCGGCCAGGGACAGCATGCCGGGCACGAGCTCCTCGACCGCCGCGGGGTTCACCTGCTTGACACCCTCGGTGAGCACCTTGACGTCCTCGCGGGTGAGCAGCCGGGCCGCGTTGTCGCCGATCACGGCCTGCAGGTGCGTGACGAGCACGGAGACCCGGTCGATGACGGTCGCGCCGGTCATCTCGGCCGCGTGCCGGAGCTCGGCGGGGACCCACTTGCCGGCCAGACCGAACACCGGCTCGACCGTCGTGGTGCCCGGGAGCCCGTCGAGCTGGTCGCCGAGTGCGAGCACGCTGCGGGACGGGGCGGTCCCGCGACCGGCCTCGACCCCGGCGATGCGGATCGCGTAGGTCGACGGGGGCAGCTCGATGCTGTCCCGGGTGCGGACGGGCGGCACGACGATGCCCATGTCGACGGCGATCTTCCGACGGAGCGCGCGCACGCGACCGAGCAGGTCGTCGGACGACCCGGACACCATGTCGACCAGGTCCGGTGCGAGCAGGATCTCGAGGGCGTGGACACGCATCTGCTCGAGCAGGTCCTCGGGGCTGTCCGCCGAGGGGGCCGCGGCCTCGAGTGCCTGCTGCTGCTCGGCCGCTGCCGCCTGCTGCGCCGCCTGCCGCGAGAGCCGCCAGCCGGCGAACAGCAGCCCGGCGCCGATGAGCAGGAACGGCACGATGGGCATGCCGGGGATGAACCCCATCGCGATCGCAGCGACCCCGGCGATCACCAGCGCGTTCCGCGACTGCGTCAGCTGCGTCGTCGCCGACGCGCCGATCTCGGTCTCCGCACCCGACCGGGTCACGATCATGCCGGTCGACACGGCCATGAGCAGTGCGGGGATCTGCGAGACCAGGCCGTCGCCGATGGTCAGGATGCCGTACTTCGACAGCGCGTCGGTGACGGAGAGCCCGTTCTGCAGCATGCCGATCGCGACGCCACCGAGCATGTTGATGACGAGGATCAGGATGCCGGCGATCGCGTCGCCCTTGACGAACTTCGACGCGCCGTCCATCGCCCCGTAGAAGTCGGCCTCGGCGGAGACCGCCGCACGGCGTTCCTTCGCCTCGGCATCGGTGATGAGTCCGGCGTTCAGGTCGGCGTCGATCGCCATCTGCTTGCCGGGCATCGCGTCGAGGGTGAAGCGGGCGCCGACCTCGGCGACGCGCTCGGCACCCTTCGTCACGACGACGAACTGGATGACGACGAGGATGAGGAAGACGACGGCGCCGATGATGATCGAGCCGGACACCGCGACGTGCCCGAAGGCCTGGATGACGTCGCCCGCGAAGCCCTCGCCGAGCACCAGTCGCGTCGAGGCGACGTTGAGGCCGAGGCGGAACAGCGTCGCGACGAGGAGCAGCGACGGGAACACCGAGAAGTCGAGCGGCTTCTTCACGAACAGCGTCGTGAGCAGGATCACCAGCGCCAGCAGGATGTTCAGGATGATGAGCACGTCGAGCAGGAACGACGGCACCGGCAGGATCAGCAGCAGGACGATGCCGACGATGAAGACCGGGACGGCGAGCTTGGGCAGGTCCTTGCGGTTCATGCGGGTGCCCCTTCGGTGGTGGACGGACGAGTGCGGAGGCGCCGTGGTCGGGCGTCGCCGGTGAGCGTGGTGGGGTCGAGGACGGTCGCGACCTCGTCGGCCGTGGTCGGCGTCGGCGCGGCGTGCGTCCCGGCGGCGGCGCCGCGGGCCTTGAGCGCCATGACGAACGAGAGCACCCGGGCGACCGGCGTGTAGAGGTCGACCGGGACCTCCTGCCCGAGCTCGCACGCCGCGTGCAGCGCCCGGGTGAGCGGGACGTCGCGGACGATCGGCACGCGCGACTCCTCGGCGGTCGACCGGATGACGTCGGCGACCGGCCCGGCACCCTTCGCGACGACACGGGGTGCGGACTTCCCGGGCTCGTAGCGGAGCGCGACCGCGTAGTGCGTGGGGTTGGTCATGACGACGTCGGCGTCCCCGACCGCGGCGATCATCCGGTTCCGGCTCATCGCGAGCTGTCGGGACCGGCGCTGGCCCTTCACGAGCGGGTCGCCGTCGGTGCGCTTCGACTCGTCCTTGACCTCCTGCTTGGTCATCATCGTGCGCTTGCGGTTGCGGCGCACGACGACCAGCACGTCGACCGCGGCGAGCACCAGACCCGCGGCGACGGCGGCGCGGAGCAGGGTCCCGGTGCCCTCCTCCGCCGCGTCGAGCACGGACGACAGCGGCAGCGAACCGCTCGTCATGAGGACGGGGACGAGCGACTGCACGGCGAACCACAGGACGAGCCCGACGACGGCGGTCTTCAGCAGTGCCTTCACGCCGTTCCAGAGCGCCTGGACGCCGAAGACCCGCTTGAACCCGGCGACCGGGTCGAAGTGGTCCGGCTGCGGGGCCATCCGCCGGAAGTGCACGCCGCCCTGCGCGACGGAGACCGCCGCGACGGCGACCGCGACGACGGCGAGCATCGGGCCGACGGTGCCGGCCACGGAGCCGAGCGCCTCGGACAGTGCCTGCCGGACCGCGGGGACGGTCGGGTCCGCGATGACGCGCTGCACGGCGTGGAGCTGCTGCTCCCCCGCACCCGCGGCGTTGCCGATCGCGGCGGGCATGACCAGCGCGGCCGTCGCGATGCCGACCCAGGCGCCGAGGTCCTGCGAGCGGCCGAGCTGCCCCTTGCGGTGCACCTCCTGCATCCGCTTCTGGGTGGCCTTCTCGGAGCGTTCGCCGCTCCCTCCGTCGGACACGTCGCCTCACCCCCGCCCGGTGATCGCGGCGACGGCGTCGCCGGTCAGGGACGACACGACGGCCGGCAGCGCCATGAAGAGCGCACCGGCGAACACGACGGTCAGCCCGATCTTGATCGGGAAGCCCATCTGGAACGCGTTGAGCGCCGGGGCGACGCGCGTGAGCAGCCCGAGGCCGACGTCGGCCAGGAACAGGACGACGACGAGCGGCCCCGCGATCTGCAGTGCGGCGAGGAACATCTGCCCGGCCGCCGCGACGAGCACCGAGGCGAAGCCGCCGACGGCGAAGGTGCCCGGCGAACCGTCGGCCGTGACGAGCGGCACCGCGTCGAACGACCGCACGAGCCCCGCGACGATGAGCTGGTACCCGCCGCTGGCGAAGAGCAGCGCGAGCGACGCCATCTGGAACAGCCGGGTGAACTGCGCGCCGTTGACCTGGGACTGCGGGTCGTACGCCTGGGCGAGGGTGAAGCCGCCGAACAGGTCGATGAGACCGCCGGCGGACTGCACCGCGGCGAACACGAGGTACACGAGGAAGCCGAGGCCCAGCCCGACGACCAGCTGGGTGAGCAGGGCGAGCAGGAACCCACCGGTGTCGAGCGCGGTGTACCCGAGGCCGACCCGCGGTGCGACACCGATCGCCAGACCGAGCCCGAGGATCACCTTCACCGTGCCGGGGAACGCCTTGTAGGCGAACGGCGGCGCGATCACGAGGAAGGCGACGAGCCGGACCCCGGCGAGCATGGTGGCTTCGAGCCGGTCGGCGTCGATGGCGAGGTCCACGGCTACGTCCCGAGGAGCTTCGGGATCATGTCGAACGCGACGTGGGTGAACGCGACCATCTCGGCGATCATCCAGTTGCCGCAGACGACGAGCGCGATCGCGACGGCGACCGCCTTCGGCACGAACGAGAGCGTGACCTCCTGGATCTGCGTCACCGACTGGAAGAGCGAGATCGCGAAGCCGACCACGAGCGAGGTCACGAGCACGGGGGCCGCGAGCTTGCCGGCCACCAGGAGTGCCTGGAGGGTCAGGTCGATGACCGCCTGCTGGTTCATCAGCGCACCACCTGGTAGCTCTCGATGAGGGACGTGATGATGAGCCCCCAGCCGTCGACGAGGACGAACAGCAGGATCTTGAAGGGCAGCGAGATCATCACCGGCGGCAGCATCATCATGCCCATCGACATGAGCGCGGCGGAGACGACGAGGTCGATGACCAGGAACGGGATGAAGATGACGAAGCCGATGATGAAGGCGCTCCGCAGCTCCGAGATGACGAACGCCGGGATCACGGTCGTCATGGGCACGGCGTCGAGGTCCGTCGGGTTCGCCTGGCCGGCGGCGCGCGTGATGAGCGCGACGTCCTCCTCGCGCGTCTGGTGCAGCATGAACGTCCGCAGTGGCTTCGTGCCCACCTCGACCGCCTTCGCGAAGTCGATGTGGCCGGCGAGGTAGGGCTGCAGGGCGTCGTCGTTGATGTGCCCGAGCACCGGGGCCATCACGAACAGGGACAGGAAGAGCGCGAGCCCGGCGATGACCTGGTTCGGCGGGATCCCCTGCAGCCCGAGGGCGTTCCGGGTCATGGCGAGCACCACGAAGATCTTCGTGAACGACGTCATCATGAGCAGCAGGGCCGGTGCGACGCTGAGCAGCGTGATGCCGAGGAGCGTGACGATCGCCGAGGACGGCGCGCCGTCGGGCCCGTTCACGCTGACGCTGAAGTCACCGCTCGCGGGTGGGGTCGGGGCCGCCGGCGCGGTCGGCCCGGTGACGCCGACGGCGTGCGCGCCGGTGGTGGTCAGGAGGACGAGACCGGCGACCGTCGCCAGTCCCAGGACGACGAGGGTGGCGGTGCGGCCGGTCCGGAGCGCGGCCGTCACCCGGCCCGCCGGCCTCGGAGCGCGGCGGCGGCCTGCCGCCACGTGTCCGCGGAGAGCACGGAGCCCTGGAGCTGCTGCGCGGTCGGCACGACGGTCCGGGCCGGACGACGCGCGGGACCGCGGGGACGCATCGGGAGCACGGGCGCGGCGTCGGCCGGGAGGCCCGTGGCGGCGTGGTCCTGTCGCTCGAGTTCCGCACGGAACGCGTCGGCGGACGGGGCCGCCACCGTGGTCGGCTCGGCGGACGTCGGCCCGGCGGAGGTCGGCTCGGCGGACTCGGGTGCTGACACGACGGCGCGCGGGGCGGTCGGCAGTGCGACCGGCCCGGCGACGACGGTGAGCTCCGGCGCGGGGGTCGGACCACTCCGGAGCAGCGAGACGCTCTGCTCGGACACACCGAGCACGAGACGCTCCCCCTCGACGTCGACGACGACGACGCTCGCCTTGCCGCCGATGCCCTGGCGACCGACGACCTCGACCGCGGCGGAACGGCGTCCCCGGGCCTTCACCGCGGCTCCGAGACCGCCCTTCGTCGCACGGCGGTGCAGCACCCACATCAGCGCGAGCACGACGCTGAGCGACACGGCGACCCGGAGCGCCATCCAGAGGGTGTCCACGGGTCAGACCGCTTCGGCGACGTCGAGGATCCTGGTGATGCGGACGGCGTAGTCCTGGTCGACGACGACGACCTCGCCGTGGGCGATCAACCGGCCGTTGAGCAGCACGTCAGCGGGTGCTCCGGCGCTGCGGTCGAGCTCGACCACGGCGCCCGGCTCCATGCCGAGCACGTCGCGCACCGACATCCGGGTCCGACCGATCTCGACGGTCAGCGTCATCTCGACGTTGTTGATGCGACCGAGGTTCCCGGCGGGGACGGCGCCGGCGGCGAGCGGTGCCGAGACCGTGCCGTTCTCACGGACGCGCAGCGCGAACCAGCCGCCGGGGACCCCGCCCGCGGTGAGCTCGAAGACGACCGTCTCCGGGTCGGCGAACAGCGAGGCTGCCGACTCGCGACGGGCGTCACCGAGCACACCGACGCCGAGCACGGAGGCAGCGGCCTCGAGCGACGGGCGGAGCACGTCGGTGACGTCGACCAGGCCGGCGTCGGCGCCGCCCGCGGCGACGACCGCGCCGAGGTCGGTGAGGACCAGCGCGAGGTCCGCGGAGAGTCCGCCGACGAAGGACGCGACCACACCGTCGACGGCGGCCTCGAGGACGACCGGGGTCGCGCCTCCCGGCAGGGGCACGGCGGTCAGGGGTGCCGCCGTCGGGAGCTGCGCCGCGAGCGACTCGGCCGCGGTGGCGTGGAGGGTGGTGGTGGCGCTCATGCGTGCTGCTCCGGATCGGTGGTGGTGACGACGATGCCGGCCAGGCGCGAGCCGTTGGCGCCGACGGCGGCGGTGCCGACGGGTTCGCCGTCGACCGCGATGGTCAGGGGGCGGTGCTGCGGGTGCGGCAGCGGCAGGACGTCGCCGACGGCCAGCCGGAGCACCTGCGTGGGCAGCACGGCGGCGGGCGCGAAGTGCAGGCTGACGCCGACCGGGACGTTCGCGAGCTGGGCGTCGAGCAGGGCGCGGGCGTCGGCGGCCGAGACGCTCGTGGTGTCCTCGCCGAGTTGCGGCAGCACGGCCTCCGCCGGCAGGGCGAGCGTGCCGGGGGCGACGCGGTCGCCGACCCGGATCGAGAACGCGGCGACGATCATCAGGTCGCCCTTCTGCGCGGCCTGGGCGAACTGGCTGTTGAACTGGAAGCCACCGGTGGTGACCTCGTGCGCGAGGAGCCCGCCGAACGAGTAGCGGAGGTCGTCGAGGGCGTCCTCGACGATCTTCCGCACCAGCGCCTGCTCGATCGGCGTGAAGGTGCGCTCCGGTGTCGGCAGCGGCTTCGACGCGCCGAGCGCGTGCGACACCCACGTCAGGGCCGCGTCGAGCGGGACCTGCAGCACGCCCTTCGGCGCGGTGTCGGCGATCGGCAGCAGCACCATGCCGGTGAGGGCGGGCAGCGACGCGGCGTACTCGTCGTACGTCGTCATCGAGACCTGCTCGCAGGTCACCTGGCTGACGGCACGCACCTTCGCGGTGAGCTGCGTCCCCCACTGCCGCGCGAACGTCTCGAAGGCGAGCTCGAGCACCCGTGCGTGCTCGCGGGCGAGCGTCGACGGGCGCGCGAAGTCGTACACCTCGGGCGCGGGCAGGGTCTCGGTCACGGGTGCGTCTGTCGACCGGCGACGGGCAGGCGTCAGCGCTGTGCCCCGTTCTGGGGCGGCGGCGGACCCGGCGTCGGGGCGACCCGTGGCCGCTCGTCGGCGCTCGTCCTGCGGTCCGGTCCGCGCTGTGGTGCGGGCCCTGCCCGCCGGGGTCTACCCCTGTCGCGCTCCGTCCTGCGCCGTGGCGAGGGCGGGCATCAGCTCGCTGACGTCCTGGTCCTGGTTCGAGAGCACGACGATGTCGACCCGGCGGTTGAGGGTGTTGTCCGCGTCGCTCGCGCCCTTCGCGAGCGGGCGGCTCGACCCGAAGCCGACGCTCTGCACGTGGTCCGCCGGCATCCCGCCCCGTTCGACCAGGTCGCGGAGCACCCCGGTCGCGCGTGCGGCGCTGAGCTCCCAGTTCGTCGCGTACGGGGCGGTCGAGTTCCGCTGGTCGGCGTGGCCCTCGACGCTGACGTCGTGTCCGCTGGTCTTCAGGACCGGCGCGATCGCGTCCATGATGCGGCGGGCCTGGTCGGACAGGTCGGCGCTGTTCGTCGCGAAGTAGGTCTCGCTCCCGACGAGCCGGACCGTCAGGCCGCGGTCGTCGACGGCGAACTGCACCTTCGACGACTCCCCCGCCTGCTCGAGGTTCCCCTGGATGGCCGCCTCGATCGCCTTGAGGTCGTCGAGTTCCCGCTGTGCCGCCGCGAGGTCGGCCTTCGAGGCGACCGGAGGCACGGCGGTCGACGCCGGGTCGACGTTCGTGTCGTCGGCGCCGGACGCGGCGGTCGAGTGGTCGGCGTCTGATTTGTCCGTCGCGTACCCCTTGCCGTCCTTCGTCACCTGGGACTTCGACACGATCGTGCCCGAGGCGGTGTCGACCTTGCCGGACTTCACCTCGCCGAACCCCGTCGCGAGCGAGTTCTTCAGCGCGATGTACTTCTCCTGGTCGACCGACGACATGGCGAAGAGCACGAGGAACATGCACATGAGCACCGTGATCATGTCCATGTACGACGCCATCCAGCGCTCGTCCGGGTGCTCGGCCTCGTCGTGGCCGCCCTTCTTCCGGCCGCGCCCGCGCCCGCGGGGGTTCGCGCTCACGGTCAGGCCGCCAGCTGCTGGTCGTCGGCGGTGGCCTTCGCGGTCTTCCCGTCCTTGCCGCCGGCACCGCGCGCTGCGGGCGGGACCATCGCGGTGAGGCGCTCACCGAGCAGTCGGGGTTGGCTGCCGGCCTGCACGGCGAGCAGGCCCTCCATCAGCAGGGTCTGCCGGTCGGCCTCGAGCTGCGCGAGCTTCCGGAGCTTGCCGCCGAAGGGCAGCCAGAGGAAGTTCGCGGTGAGCAGGCCCCAGAGCGTCGCGACGAACGCGCTCGCGATGAGCGGGCCGAGCTCGTCGGGCTTGCCGAGGTTCGCCAGCACGTGGGTCAGGGACACGACGGTGCCGATGATGCCGACGGTCGGGGCGAAGCCGCCCAGGCCCATGAAGAACGCGCTGGCGCTCCGCATCGGTGCGGCGTTCGACTCGATCTCGTCCTCGAGCAGGATCCGGAGCTCGTCGCCGTCGGTGCCGTCCGCGATGTTCTGCAGGGCCTTCTTCATGAACGGGTCGTCGTGCTTGTCGGCCTCCTGCTCGAGCGCGAGCAGGCCGTTGGCGCGGGCCGTCTCGGCCAGCCCGACCACGTCGTCGATGACCGTCTGCGGCGGGGTGACCTTGCCGGTGAACGCCTTCGGGACCGTCTTGAACGCAGCGAGGGCGTCCTTCATGGTGGTGCTCGCGACGCCGCAGCCGATGGTGGCGACGAAGACGAGGAGCATCGGCGCGGGCAGGAAGAGTCCCGCCATCTCGACGTGCTCCATCTGCGCCATCCCGAACAGGGCGCCGAAGGCGAGCAGGATGCCGACGATCGTTGCGATGTCCACGGTCAGCGCCTCCCGTCCTGGGTCCGGACGGCGTCGCGTCGTCCGCTGGTGACGAGCGGCGCGACGGGCGCGAGGGTCGGCTGCGGTCCGGTCGCGTCCACCACGGTGTCGGTGCCGTAGGCCATGCCGACGATCCGCGCGCGGTAGGCGGCGACGAGGCCGATGACGTCGGCCATGGACTCGCGCACGATGTACTTGGCGCCGTCGACCATGATGAGCGTCGTGTCCGGCGTCTCCTGGATGCGCTCCACGAGGTCGGGGTTGACAGCGAATGCGCTGCCGTTGAGTCGTGTGACGACGATCATGGCCCGTCCTGGTTCTCGATCGTCCCGCCGCCGTCCGTGGGGCGGGATGCAGACCCGTCCGTGGGTGTGCACCGGTCGCTATCGGCGACCGTGGCACCCCCGTTAGCCTGGCGTGGTGACCATCGTCGAGGACCTGCTCGCCGGGCCGCGGGGGCGGCGCCTCTGCTGGGAGGTCGTGCTCGGCACCGTCGGCGACCAGCCGGACGACGACACGCTCTTCTGGGCGTCCTACTGGATCTCAGTCCGCCGCGGTGACGGCATCTCGCTGTCCGGACCCGGAGCGTCCGAGCCGCGTCCGGCTCCGTCGGACGACGACGTGGTCACCGCCGTCGAGGCCCTGTTCGACGCTGCCGACCCCGCGTCGGCCACGCTCGACCAGGTGCTCGCGGCCCTCGGACGCGCGGCGGAGTCGGCGATGTGGTGGCAGGAGCCGGACGCCGAGGACGTCCTGCTCCAGACCGTCGTCCCGCGGTCGCTGCACGAGCGGATCGCCACGGCGGTGGCGGCTGCCCCCGGCGTGCAGGCACTGTTCGCCACGGCCACGGCCACGGCTCCGGCCACGGCTCCGGCTCCGGCTCCGGCTCCGCGACAGTGGGCCGTCATCCCGGACACGTCCGGGTACGGCGGCGCCGTTCGCCCTGCCGCAGCAGTGCTCGCCGAGTGGCGGCGCGAGCTGCTGGACGAACGCTCCCACGGCCTGGGCGACCCGGTCACCGCGCCGATCAGCGGGACGTGGTGGACGACCCCTCCCAGCGGGCTCCTCGACACCACCACCGAACGCGACGGCCGCGGGCCACTCGGGTTGTGGGCGGTCGAGGACCACACCGGGTGGGAGCGCGCGGCGGTCGCCCCTGCAGCGGTCGATCCGTCCGCGCGCATCGTGGTGGTCGACGACGCCGAGGACTGGGCCGCACTCTGCCGTGCGGCACCGATCGACGTCACGGCCACGACCCGTCGCCACGACTGGTACCGGGCGACCGGTCGCGACGGCGCCTGGGTGGTGCCGGACTGGGCCGCGATCGCCGAGCGGTACGACGCGGTGCACCTGACCCTGCGGGGGTGGCTGCGCGCCTCCGGAACCGCGATCCCGGTCGACGCGGACTCGGCCGACGGCACCGCGGACTCGGCCGACGGCACCCTGGACTCGGCAGAGGGCGTCCTGCACTCGGCTGACGGCACCCCGGCGAGCGTCATCGCCGGGTGGACCCCCGACACGACGGTCTGGCTGCGCGACCCCCGACCCGCGCTCGGCCCCTCGACGATGTGGCGGTGGAGCGGCGAAGACCGCGGCTGGTTGCCGGCCTGAACTCTCATGGACGAGTTATTCCCGATCCGATCCTGGATGATCGCCGGGCGATGTCCCCTGTTTTATCTCATGAGCGTGTTACCGTGGCGACCATGTCCGACACCACCACCGTCGTCACGCCCGCCGAGCCGACCGGCACCGCGCCTGCCGCTCCGCTGCGCGAGGTCGGCGCCCTCATCCGGGGCGCCCGCAAGGGCCGCAGCATGACCCAGACCCAGCTCGCCGAACGCGTCGGCACGAGCCAGAGCGCGATCAACCGCATCGAGCAGGGCGGACAGAACCTGTCGCTCGAGATGCTCACGCGCATCAGCGACGCGCTCGACCAGCAGATCGTCTCGATCGGCGGCGCCCCGCAGCGCGCCCACCTCCGGGTGCAGGGCGGTCGGAAGCTCAGCGGCTCCATCGCCGTGAACTCGAGCAAGAACGCCGCCGTCGCACTGCTCTGCGCGTCGCTGCTCAACCGCGGGGTCACCCGGCTGCACAAGGTGGCCCGCATCGTCGAGGTCGACCGCATCATCGACGTGCTCCGCAGCCTCGGGGCCACCGTCACGTGGTCGGAGGACGGCGAGGTCCTCGAGATCGTCGCCCCGTCGGACCTGCGACTGGACGCGATCGACGCCGACGCCGCCCGGCGCACCCGGAGCGTGCTCATGTTCCTCGGCCCGCTCAGCGGTCGCTACGGCTCGTTCCGTCTGCCCTACGCCGGCGGCTGCGACCTCGGCACCCGCACGGTCGAACCGCACCTCATCGCCCTGCGGCCGTTCGGCGTCGACGTCGAGGCGACCTCCGGCTGGTACGAGGTCGACGTGGCGAACACCGAGGTGCCGACGAAGTCGGTCGTGCTGACCGAGCGCGGTGACACCGTCACGGAGAACGCGATCCTCGCCGCGGCCGCCCGCGACGGCGTCACCACGATCCGCAACGCCAGCCCCAACTACATGGTGCAGGACCTCTGCTTCTTCCTCGAACTGCTCGGCGTGCAGGTCGAGGGCATCGGTTCGACGACGCTCCGCATCACCGGGAAGAGCCGTATCGACGAGGTCGTGGACTACTGGCCGAGCGAGGACCCGGTCGAGGCGATGAGCCTCCTGACCGCGGGGATCGTCACCGCGTCCACCCTCACGGTGACCCGAGCGCCGATCGAGTTCCTCGAGATCGAGCTCGCGACCCTCGCCGAGATGGGCCTGCGGTTCGACGTCAGCGAGGAGTACGCCGCCGCCAACGGTCGCACGCGCCTGGTCGACATCACGGTGCACCCGTCCGAGCTGCACGCGCCGATCGACAAGATCCACGCGATGCCGTTCCCGGGCCTCAACATCGACAACCTGCCGTTCTTCGTCGTCATCGCGGCGATGGCCGAGGGCACGACGCTCGTGCACGACTGGGTGTACGAGGGCCGGGCGATCCACCTGCTCGATCTCACCCGCCTCGGCGCGAGCGTCACCCTGCGCGACCCGCACCGCCTCGACGTGACCGGCCCGACGCACTTCTCCGGCGCCGAGGTCAGCTGCCCGCCCGCCCTGCGGCCCGCGGTCGTCATCCTGCTGGCGATGCTCGCCGCGAAGGGCGAGAGCGTCCTGCGCAACGTCGGCATCATCGCCCGCGGCTACGAGCAGCTGCAGGAACGTCTCAATTCGCTCGGCGCGTCCATCGAGACGTTCCACGACTGACCCTCAGCACCGCCCGGGCGACCTCTCCGGTCACCGCACCTGACGGCCCGTCCCCGCAAGTGGGGACGGGCCGTCACCCGTTCCGGAGAACGCACCGGTGCCTCCGACGCGTCTGCCAGACGGGACGGATGCGCGATCCAGCCGACAGGTGCTGCATGGGGACATGGCCACGAGATCGCTCCTGACCGTCCCCCTCGTCCTCACCGTGGCGGCCGCCGCCGCCGCGTGGGTCACCCTCGGCCCGGCAGCCGCCCTGGCCTTCGCCGCACTCGCCCTGCTCGAGATCGCGATGGCCGCGGACTCGTCGGTCCCGATGGCGGGCATCGCCGGTCGGCTGCACTCCCCCGCACGACGGCTCTTCCTGTCGCTCGGCATCGTCGCCGGAGTGCTCGCGATGCGCCTGCTCCTGCCACCCGCGGCCGTCGCCGTCGGCGGAGCGGCGGACCCCGCGTCCGCCGTCGACGAGGCCGTCTTCGCCCCCGGGTCCTTCTCGGAGCACCTCGCCGAGGTCCGTCCCGCACTGGCTTCCTTCGGCGCGGCCTTCATCTGGTTGGTCTTCGCCGAGTACCTGTTCAACACCGACCGCCTGTCACGGCGGTCCTGGCTGGGCGGTCTGGAGGCACGGCTCGCCCGGGTCGCGCGGCCGCGCGTCTGGTCCGTGGTCACCGCTGCGACCTGCGTGCTCGTCACGACCGTCCTGGTCGGACGCCACGACGCGTGGGCCCCTGACACGGTGCTGCCGGTCGGCGTCTGCGGCGCGGCCGGCGTCGGCGCGTACCTCGTGTCGAAGCGGATCGCCCGGTGGGCGCTGCGGGGCGTGGACGGCACGGACACCGGAGCGGTCGGGACGAGCGGCGCGTGGCGGGTCCACGCCTACGCCTCGACGGTGGTCTTCGAACGCGGGCTCGTCGTCTTCATGCTGTTCGAGATCCTCGACGGCGTGTACAGCCTGTCGGGGTCGGGCGTGCTCGGCGTGGACGGACTCGGTGCGCTCGAGCAGGCCGCACTCGCGGTCGCAGCCATCGCCGTCGGCGCGGTGTTCCTCGCCCGGACGACGTCGCGCCTGGACCAGGCGGCGACGCTCAAGCGCCTCCGGTACCTGAAGGCCGGGGCCGCGTACGTCCTCGGGGTCCTCGCGGTGCTGCTCTGGACGAGCCTGCTCGTGCCGGTCCCCGGGGTGGTCGTCGCCTGGTTCGGCACCGTCGTCATCGGTCTCGCGCTGGCCAGCTCGCTGCCGTGGCGGGCATGGGCGCGACGGTTCCGGCGGCGGACCCTGGCGGGCTGACGCGATCGCGGTCCGTGCCGCCCCTCGCCGTTCAGGGGATCGGCACCGGCTCCCAGGAGACGAAGAGCTGCATCCGGAACGTCGGCGTCGTGTCCGACGGACGGAACCGCGAGCTGAGCGCCGCGGACATCCCGTCCGGCACGGGCACGTCGGTGCTCGCGCCCAGCCGCCCGCTCGTCTCCGTCCCGTCGATCGAGGGGACCGACTCGACCTTCTCCTGCAGCTCGTCCGCTCCGTTCGTCGGGAGGTCGGCCGACTCGAGCGCGTCCCGGTAGGCCGCGACCCCTGCGGCCGCACCGGAGGTCGTCGGTCCCTCGACCTGCAGGACGAACGACCGACCTGCCGGGGTGATGACCTCGCCGGAGGAGTCGGTGAGCCCGTCCGGGTAGTCGTCGACGGTGACGATCACCTCGCCGACCGGCAGGTCGACGACCCGGTCGCCCGGGAGGACGAAGCGTGCCGGTCGATCATCGGTGGAGCTGTAGGCGGCGACCGCGTTCCGGACCGGCGACTCGCCGTCGGTGTCGACGCCGAACGCCTCGACGCTCGGCGTGCCGGTGAGATCCCAGACCTCCACGCCGTCCTCGAGGCGCATGGCGGTCGGGGTGGGGCCGTTGTGCTGCACGTCGGTCTCGCTTCGGTCGGGACGGGTGGAGGGGTCGGACTGGGCCCCCGGTGGCGGGCCGGCGCAGCCCGACAGCAGGGCGACGACCGCGGTGGCGACGACCGCTGCCGCGATCCCTGGGCGACGAGCGTTCAGTGCCATGCGAGCTCCGAGTCGTGGAGGTTGTCGAGGAGTTCCGGGATGCGGTTGTCGAGCCGACGTTGCTGGATCCGATCGGGGACCGACCCACCCACGAGTTCGCGGGCACGGTCGGGGTCGTCCTGGACGAGCTGCTGCCACGCGGGCAGCGTGTCTCCCTCGATGTAGTCCCACCGGGTATCGAACTCCGAGATGTTCCCCTGGGGGATGTACCAGTGGTCCACCCAGCCCTGTGTGCCGGGGCTGAAGGGGTTCACGTCGACCGGTACGTCGATGCCGCCCTCGAACTGGCCGAGCGTCTTGGTTCCGGGGATGGACGCGTCGCCGACGATCCCCAGCATCGTCGTGAGGGCCTCACCGGTCGGCTCTCGGTCGTGCATCTGCTGGTAGGCGCCCTGGATGGTGTCGCGCTGCTCGCGGAGCAGCAGGGTCTCGTTGCCCTGTGCGATGCGGTCCTGGTCCCCCGTGCGCCTGCCGGCGTCGATGTCCTGCCAGGCGGAGTACGTCTGCCGCTCCGACAGCGCGGCGTCGACCGGGTCGTCGTTCGCACCGCGGAGGAGCCCCGCGGCACGGAGCTCGTCGATGCTCGTCATGCCGCCGTCGAGGTAGGCCTCGTGCATCGTCGAAGCGTCCAGGAAGATGTCCTTCTGCATGCCGAGGAACGTGCGTTCGTAGAAGGCGATCTCGTCGTCGCCCATCCCGGCCAGCTGGTCGATGAGCGGTCGGATCGACGGAGGCGCCAGCGGACGTGCCGTCTGGATGTGGTCGCGGAACGAGTGCAGGTCGAGGAAGCCCGCCGCGAAGTCCGGGCCGACCATGTTCGCCATGCCGGCCCACGTGAAGGCGGGATCGTCGAGGTACAGGCTCGCGTAGTACTCGTACGAGCCGGCGACCTGCGGCATCAGTGCCGGAGCTCCACGGTCCAGCTGCCACGTCGCCATGTCGATGCCGACCTTCTCGGCCGCACGGGTCACGTACATGCGTTGCAGCACGTCGGCGTACCGGGTCGGCGGCAGGTCGGCGGCGCGGGCCGCTCCGACGATCGCCGACAGCACCGTCGACGACGTCCCCCACGCGGGTGGATCCGCGACGAGCCGGTCGAGGACGTCCGGGTTCGCCGCCAGCCATGCCGCTCCGACCTCCGGATCCATGTGCGACAGGACCTCGAGGGGGTCGACACCCTCGGCGGAGAGGGCGGCGGCGGCGACGACGAGGTCGAGGACCCGGTCGGTGAGGGTGCCGTTGCCCGCCTGCTCGAAGGCGCCAGCGACGTGCTCGATCCATCCTGCGTCCGCGTCGTTCTCGTCCACGAGGCGCCGAGCGCCGTCGACGAACCCCGGGCCGCCGGTCGGCACCCACGAACACGAGGCGACGAAGCGCGACCACGCGGTCCCGACCCGGTCCACCTCGGCGCGGAGCGCGGTGTCGGCCGCTCGGGCGTGCGTCACGAAGCTCCGGAGGTCGGTCGGGTCGGCGCTGCTCGTCGCGGATCCGGAGCCGGTCGAGGTCCTGGTGCGCTGCGTGGGCGAGAACGCGACGGCGACCGTCGGGGGCTGCACGGGCGGCGCGGTCGGCCGCGGGTCGAAGAGCCCCTCCACCCCCGAGGCGATCCACTGCACCGCGTCGTCGTCCCGTCGTTCAGCGCGGTCCGCCTCACGCGCGTCCCAGGCCGCGACGTCGGCGAGCCGAGCGCGCTCCTCGGCGGCCAGCTGCGTGGCGAGCCGGACCTGCCGCGCCAGGTCGTCGAGCACCGACGCCAAGCGGGCTCGATCCTGGGCCTCGGTCGCGCACGCCTGTTGGAAGAGGCGTGCGTACGCGCCCCGGAACTCCTGCGACGCCGACTCTGCCGAGCTGCGTCTCCCTGCCCCCTGCTCAGCGAGGACCCGGTCTGCGTGTGATGCTGCCGTCACGAGTCCCTGCGCGGCGCCGTCGTCGAACTGTACCCCCATACAGGTGGAGCATAGCCGCCCTCCACCATCCGTGCCGGACCGATCGGGAAGGACGTGCAGCACGTTCGGCGTTGACTGACGCGTCGCAACGAATCCTGAGGAGACACGTGCTCGGTCCAGAACTGGTGGTGGCCCTCGGGCTCGCCATCGCCGTGACGGCTGCCGTCGCGGACCGCATCAGGATCGCGCCGCCCGTGCTCCTGCTCGTCATCGGCGCGCTGCTCGCCTTCGTCCCCACCTTCGGTCGGGTCGAACTGCCCGCCGAGGCCGTGCTGCTGCTGTTCCTCCCCGCACTGCTCTACTGGGAGAGCCTCACCACGTCGCTCCGGGAGATCCGCAAGAACCTGCGCGGCATCGTGTTGATGGGCACGCTGCTCGTCGTCGTGACCGCCGGCGTCGTGGCGACGCTCCTGCACCTGCTGGGCATGCCCTGGGGGCCGGCCTGGGTGCTCGGCGCAGCGGTTGCCCCGACCGACGCCACGGCCGTGGGTGTGCTCACGAAGATGCTGCCCCGCCGGAACGTCACGGTCCTCCGCGCGGAGAGCCTGGTGAACGACGGCACCACCCTGGTCGTGTACGGCATCGCGGTCGCCGTGACCGTCGGGACGCAGGAGCTCACGTTCTGGAACGTCTCCGGCATGCTCGTCCTGTCGTACGTCGGCGGGGTCGCGGCCGGACTCCTCGCCGCGTGGCTCGGCTCGCTCGTGCTCCGACGGGTCGACACGGTCGTGCTCGAGAACCTCGTCACGCTGCTCGTGCCGTTCGCGGCGTTCCTCGGCGCCGAGGCCGTCGGCGCGTCCGGGGTGCTCGCCGTCGTCGCCGCGGGCATCGTCGTGAGCCAGGTCGCTCCGAAGCTCGACCGGGCGGAGACCCGCCAGCAGGTCCGCGCCTTCTGGTCGTTCCTCACGTACCTGCTCAACGGTGCGCTGTTCGTGCTCGTCGGCATCGAGGCGATGGTCGCTGCCCATGCCCTCGCCGCCCGTGAGCTGTGGAGCGGCGTCGGTCTCGTGCTCGCGGTCTCCGTCGTGCTCGTGCTCGTGCGGTTCGCCTTCGAGGGCACGATCGGAGGAACCGTCTGGCTCGTCACCCGGCGGTTCGGCGGCGAGCCGCGGGAGGGTCGACGCGACCGACTGGTGAGCGGCTTCGCCGGGTTCCGCGGTGCGGTCTCCCTGGCGATGGCGGTGGCGGTGCCGCGCACGCTCGAGTCCGGGGGCGCCTTCCCCGACCGCGACCTCATCGTGTTCGTCACCGCCGGCGTCGTCGTCGTGACCATCGTCGGCCAGGCACTCGTGCTCCCCGCCGTCCTGCGGCGCGCGGCGCTCCCCGAGGACGAGTCCGTCGGCGAGGAACGCCGCTACGCCGAGCGCACGGCGGTCGAGGAAGCGCTCGACGCGCTCCCCCGCCTGGCGCGCAGGGCAGGTGCCGACCGGGCGACGATCGACCGCGTCCGACGCGACCTGGAGGCCCACCTCGACGTGATCCAGGCTCGGGAGGAGGACGACGAGGACCACCCGACGCTGCAGCGGCACGACGCGACGGTCGCGCTCGAGCTCGCCCTGGTCCGGCACAAGGCCGCCACCCTGCTGCGGCTGCGGGACGACGACGAGATCGACGACCTGGTGCTCCGGCAGGTGCGCGCGGGCTACGACGCCGAGGAGGCGCGGCTCGAGGGATCGACGCCGAGCTGAGCCCGCCCCGTGGGCGGTTGCTCGAGCGGCCCCGCCACGGGCACAGCGCCCGGCCCGAGCGCTGACGACACCCAGGGAGCCGCACCGGGCGTCGCCCAGACGAGGCCGTCGGCAGTGAAGGCGAGCACGTCGACGTCTCCGTCGGCGGTCAGTCGCCGGAGGTCGTCCTCGTCCCCGGCGACGACGGCCGTCGCGAGGACGTCCGCCGTCAGGACGTCGTCGGCGACGACGGTCGCCTGCACGAACACGGGCGCGCTCCGCCGCCAGATGTGCTCCCCGCGCTCCGCGGTCCCCGAGGTCGCGACCGCACGTCGGCTGCCGCCGAGCCGCACGACCCCGACGACGGTGTCCCGACGTCCGGGATCGACGACACCGACCGACCACGGCTCGTCGGGTCGGTGGGTGCCGCGGACGAGTACGTCGCCGCCGGCGCTGAGCATCCAGGCGTCCGTGCCGGTGTCGAGGACCTCCCCGGCGTCACGGATCGCGAGTGCCTTGACGACGCCGGACAGGTCGATCACCCCGTCCGGGCGGTGGGGCGTGAAGGCACCACCGGTCCGGTCCCGCCACGACAGGGCGAGCGCGTAGACGTCCCGGACCGCGGTCGGCGCATCGGACAGCCGGAGCGACCCGGCGGCGATGCGGCTCAGCACCGAAGCGGGGTCCCAGAGGCTGTAGCGGTGGTCGTACCCGGCGAACACGGCGCGGACCGCGGACGCGGCCTCCGGAGTGGCACCGCGGAGGCTCACGACGGTCCCCATCGTCTCGAACGTCAGGACGCTCACAGGCCGGCCTGGTCGATCGCGGACTGCAACGACGTGGTGTAGCCCCCGCTCGTGAACGTCGCGCCGCTCACCGCCTGGATCTGCGCCGACTGGGTCTGCAGGGCCTCCTGCCGGAGGATCGGGGCGGCCTGCTGGCTGATCGCGACGGAGCGGCCGTCCCGGTCGGTCAGGTGCAGGGGGGTCACGTCGGTGATCTTCCCGTCGGCGACGGTGATCTGCACCTGGACCTCGCCGTACTGCGTCTGCGCCGCGGCACCGGTGAAGGTCCCGGAGTCGGACGCGCCGGACGAGCCGGATGCAGACGAGCCGGACGCCGACGAGCCGGTGCCGGACGGTCCCGGCGACGCCGACGAGCCGGAGGTCCCGCCCGAGCCGGCGCTGCCGGACGACCCGCTCCCCGACGTCGTGCCCTGCGCCGGTGTCGTCACGGCCGGCTGTCCGCCGAGCTGCCACCCGATGGCGAGCACCGCCACCGAGGACAGCACGCCGCCGGCGACCACCCGGGCCCTCACGACCCGAACCGTTCCTGGTGGATCTGGTGCTCCGGGACGCCGGCGAGCCGGGCCTCCCGCACCACCAGGTCGGACCACGCCTGCGGCCCGCAGACGTAGAGGTCGGACTCGAGCAACCGCGGGAACACCGACCGCAGGCTGACCCCACGACGGAGGTCGTCCTCCGTCATCCAGCTCTCCTGCGACCTCGCGCGGTGCCCGACCACGGCGAAGAGGGTGCTCCCGGTCGCCGCAGCGAGCTCCGCGGTCTCCTGCCACAGGTACTGCTGCTCGGCGTCGGTCCCCCGCAGGAGCACCGTGGCCTCGCCGGGACGCAGGTCGGTGTCCTCGAGCAGCGCGCGGACCGGCGTGATCCCGATGCCCGATGCGACGAGGGCGAGGTACGGGGCCGTGCGGGCCCGGGTCGTGAACAGGCCGTAGGGGCCCTCGAGGGACACCGCGGTACCCGGCCGGATCCGCCCGAGGCGCGCGGACCCCGCTCCGAGGTCGCGCACGGTGATCCGGGCACGCTCTCGTCCGGGCACGGCCGAGAACGACACCGGGTGGGCGTGCCACCAGGTCCGCGCGGACCAGAACCGCCAGACGCCGTACTGGCCGCCGCGGGCACCCAGCCGGTCGAGGTCGCGACCGGCCAGGTGGATCGACACGACTCCGGGAGCGATCGGCTCCACCGCCACCACCCGGATGCGGTGCCGCAGGCTCACGACCACCGGTCGGACGAAGCGGTGGACGACGACGAGACCGAGCGCGACGGCGTACGCGGCGATCCAGTACACCCGCTGCCAGGTGCCCTGCCCGAGCACGCTGCCGACGCTGAGCATGTGCGGCAACGCGACGAGGACGGCGGCGTAGCTGAGCAGGTGGACGACGTGCCACGCCTCGTACGGCAGTCGACGCCGGACCGCGACGAGGGACGACACCACGACCGCGACGAACAGCCCCAGGGCGAGGTACGCGAGCGGCATGTCCGGCGTGGAGAAGAGCGAGACGGTCTCGGCGATCGGGCCGGTACCCGACGACGCGCCGTAGCCCAGCGTCAGCAGCACGCCGTGTGCCAGCAGCAGGTACAGCACGGGCTCGCCGAGCGACCGGTGCACCGCGATCGCCTTGTCCTGGCCGAACACGCGGTCGATCAGCGGCACGCGCGCGGCGAGCACGAGCATCACGAGCACCAGGTCGGTCGCGACCAGACCGGCGACGATCCCGGTGTCGGTGAGCACGCCGCCGACGCCCGAGACCGAGTGCGATCCCGGCGAGGCCAGCCAGAGCGCGACGGCGACGGCGGCGGACGCCCACGCGAGGACACCGAGCAGGTCGGTGACCGCAGCACGGCCGCGACCGGATCGGCGACGGCGCCGGGCGGCGACGTCGAGGGGCTCCGCGGGCGGTGCCGGGAAGTGCCGCGGCGGAGCCGCCGCGGCACGTCGGGTGGGGCGAGCGGTGTCGATCATCGTCTCGTTCCTCTCCAGCAGGTGATCGGGTGACGTTCAGCATCGACACCGGTCCCATGAAGCAGCCCGGAACGACGGCCCTGCTTCGTTCGAGACCTCGAACGAAGCAGGGCCGTCCCCGGGCCTCAGCGCGCGGGCAGTCGCACCACCGCGACGGCGCCGCCGCCGGGTGCGTTCGCAAGCGTGGCCTCCCCGCCCGCCCGCTCGGCGAGCCCTCGGACGAGCGCCAGGCCCAGTCCGCTGCCACCGAGGACGGCCCGCCGTGCGTCGTCGGCACGGGTGAAGCGGTCGAACGCACGCGGGAGGAAGTCCTCCGGCACACCGGGACCGTCGTCACGGACGACCAGCTGCAGTGCGCGGTCCTCCTGCCGGACCAACGTGATGCCGACCTCGACGTCCGGAGCGCCCGCGGCGATCGCGTTCGCGACGAGGTTGTCGACGACCCGTCCGAACGCCGCGGGGGTGATGCCGTACCGTTCGGCACCGTCGGGCACGTCCACGGTGAAGTCGACCCCGCTGGTCCCCCCGAGCGCCCGAGCCCGGTCGACACTGCCCATCAGCTCCGTCACGAGCTCCGCTGCGGTGGTCGACGGCGTGGCCTGCGTCTCGTCGAGCCGGCTCAGCTCGAGCATGGTGTCGGCGAGTGCGGTGAGACGCGCGGCGTCGGACTCGGCGGCCGCCAGCTCCCGCTCGAGCGCGGCGGCGTCACCGGACGACCGGTGCGCGAGCTCGAGTCGTGCCGTCAGTGCCGCGAGCGGCGTCCGGAGTTCGTGGCTGGCGTCGGACACCATCCGTCGTTCGCGGACCGCGTTCTCGCGTTGCCGGTCGATGAAGGCGTTGAGGGTCCTCGCGAGGTCGGCGAGCTCGTCCTCCGACGGGCCGACGGGCAGGTGCCCGGTCGCGTCCCCGCCGCTGAGCGCCTCGGCGGTCCGACGCATCCGCGCGACGGGTCGGAGCGCGACGGTCGAGAGCAGCCAGGCGGCGAGGCCCGATGCGACGAGCGCGAGCAGGGTCCCCACGACGAGCGAGCGGTCGACGCGTTCGACCGTCTCGTGCCCGGCACGGCCGTCCTGCGCAGCCCACACGACGAACCGTCCGTCGGCGCTCGCGACCGGTGTGCCGACGAGCGTCGCGCTGCGGTGCCCGTCGCCGAGCCGGAGCGTCGTGGTCGATCGTGGGACGCCGTCCGGGAGCGACCGGCGGAGGTCGTCCGGCAGCGTGTCGACGATCCACTCGCCGGTCGAGGAGCGGATCCCCACGAGGACGCCGTCGGCCGGTCGGTCGGGCGCCTCACCCGGGTTGTCCCGGAGGTCGGCGACGAACGGCGCCGCGTCGCCGACGGCGAGGGACCGGTCGGTCTCCAGCGTGGCCTGCCGCACCTCGGCGTGCAGCACGAGCGCGACCAGGGAGAGCACGACCGCGCCGACGAGCACGCTCCCGATCGTGATGCGCGCGCGGACGGACAGCCGCCGCATGAGCCTCACGGACGGGACACGACGTCGAGCGCGTAGCCGACGCCCCGCACGGTCCGGATGGCCACGTCGGCGCCCGAGGCGTGCAGCTTCTTCCGCACGTAGCTGACGTACTGGTCGACGATCGTGGGGTCGAAGTGCTCGGCGCTCCCCCACACCTCACGCAGCACCTCCGCCCGGGACCGGGTCTCCGGCGCCCCCTGCACCAGGTACCGCAACAGCGAGAACTCCTTCACGCTGAGGGGCAGGTCCCGGCCCGCCACGGTCGCCCGGACGGTCACGGTGTCGAGTCGGACGGCGCCGGCCTGCACGACGGTCACGGCACCGGCGGACCTGCGGCGGAGCTGCGCCCGGATCCGGGCGTTGAGCTCGGCGATCGCGAAGGGCTTCGTGAGGTAGTCGTCCGCGCCGGCGTCGAGCCCGAAGACCCGGTCGTCGACGGCATCCCGCGCGGTGACGAGGATCACCGGGAAGTCCTGGCCCGTCTCGCGCAACCGACGACACACCTCGAACCCGGTCATCTCGGGGAGCATGACGTCGATCGCCGCCGCGTCGAACGACCGCGCGGCCGCAGCCACGAGCGCGGCGACGCCGTCGGTGACCACCGTGACCGCGTGCCCCTCGCCGACCAGTCCACGCTCGACGAGCGCGCCCATCGCCGGGTCGTCCTCGACCACCAGGATCTCCGCCACGTGCACCTCCGTTGCGACGATCATGCACGACGGACGCCGTCAGGAGGTCGGGACCTGCCCTGCCCGGAGCATCGCGCGCTCGAGCAGTTCGAGGTCGATGCCGACGTGCCGACGTGCGAGCACCCCCGCGTCGACCGACCGCCCGGCGCAGACGGCGTCGACGAGCCCCTCGTGCTCGAGCAGGGCACGGTGCTCCATCTCGGCCATGCCCTCGGCGGTGCCCCAGAGGTGTGCGGGCGCCGCGATCGACACCTGCGACTCGAGGTCGGCGAGCGCCGCTGCGAGCACGGCGTTGCCGGCGGCGTCGATGATCGCTCGGTGCAGCACCGCGTCCGCCTGCTGCTTCTCGAGCCCGGACGCGGCGGCGCGGAAGTCCTCGAGCCGGGTGCGCAGCGTCGTCCGGCCGTCGTCGGTGATCCGCTCGGCCGCTGCGGTGGCGAGTGCGCCGTGCAGCAGGGCGATCGCGTCGGTGGTGTCGCGGATGCCGGCCCAGCGTGCGAGCAGCGTCCGGGCGACGGCGTCGGAGGACGAGTCCGGCCACTGCGAACGGACGAAGGTCCCGCCGCCCCGTCCTCGACGTGTCTCGAGCAGGCCGCGGTCGACCAGTCGCGCGAGGGCCGCGCGCACGGTCACACGTCCGACACCGAGGAGCACGGCGAGCTCACGCTCGGGCGGCAGCCGGGAGGCCGGCAGGTACTCCCCGACGGCCACGGCGGTGACGAGCCGGTCCTCGACCTCGTCGACACGGGTCTCCGTCGCGCGATCTGGCACTCGGCCCCCTCCTTGCGTTTCGTCCACGTTAAAGGACGAGAAAAGGTATTGCAGAGAACCTTTGCCCGGTCCATGCTGTGCGTCATGTCCCGCATCACCGAAGGCACGATGCCGTTCCAGGACGGCGAGACCTGGTACCGCGTCACCGAACCCGACGCCCCGACCCCCGGTGCGCTCCCGCTCGTGGTCCTGCACGGCGGCCCCGGCATGGCGCACGACTACCTCCGGAACCTCGCGGCACTGGCCGACGAGACCGGTCGCACCGTCGTGCACCACGACCAGTTCGGCTGCGGCCGCAGCTCCCACCGACCCGACGCCCCGACGGAGTACTGGACCCCGCAGCTCTTCGTGGACGAGTACGCGGCCCTCGTGGACCACCTCGGTCTCGGCGACCACCACGTGCTCGGCCAGTCGTGGGGCGGCATGCTCGGCTCCGAGATCGCGGTTCGGCAGCCGGAGGGCCTCCGCTCCCTGGCGATCTGCAACTCCCCCGCGTCGATGCAGCTCTGGGTCGAGGGCGCCGCCGAGCTCCGCGCGCAGCTGCCCGAGGACGTGCAGGACGCCCTCACGCGGCACGAGCAGGCCGGCACCGTCGACGACCCCGAGTACCTCGCTGCCACGCAGGTGTTCTACGAGCGCCACGTGTGCCGCGTCGTCCCCATGCCACAGGACTTCGTCGACTCCGAGACCCAGATGGAGCAGGAGCCGACGGTCTACCACACCATGAACGGGCCGAACGAGTTCCACGTCGTCGGCACGATGCGCGACTGGACGGTCATCGACCGGCTCGACCGTGTGGTCACCCCGACCCTCGTCGTCGCCGGTGAGCACGACGAGGCGACGCCCGCCACGTGGCAGCCCTTCGTCGAGCGCATCGCCGACGTCCGCCAGCACGTCTTCCCCGGTGCGAGCCACTGCTCGCACCTGGAGCAGCCCGAGGAGTTCCGCCGCGTGGTCGCGGCCTTCCTCGCCGAGCACGACGACCACGCACCCAGCGACCAGCTCACGGGCTGACCCGACCCGGCCCACCAGGCCGACCGTCCGTCGGACGGGAGGCGCGTCCTCACCCCCACCACGCGCCTCCCATCCGACACCTCCCACCGGACCAGCGCGTCCCACCCCGCGACGCGCCTCCCGTCCGTCATCCCCTTCCCACGCACCGTCTCCCCGAACGGAACCACGATGTCGCAGCAGCACAGCGAGCTCTCTGCACAGCAGCAGCTCGAGGCCTACGGCTACAAGCAGGAGCTCAAGCGCTCCGTCTCCACCACCGACCTGCTCGTCTACGGGCTCGTCTTCATGGTGCCGATCGCCCCGTGGGCGATCTTCGGCACCGTCTACAACGCCTCGAGCGGCATGGTGCCGCTCGTCTACCTGGTCGGCCTCGTCGCGATGATCTTCACCGCACTCGCGTACGCGCAGATGGCGAAGTCGATCCCCCTCGCCGGCAGCGTGTTCTCGTACGTCGGCCGCGGCATCCACCCCACCGCCGGGTTCTTCGCGGGCTGGGCGATCCTGCTCGACTACCTGCTCGTCCCGACGCTGCTCTACGTGTTCGCGGCCGAGAGCATGGTCGGCATCTTCCCCGGCACCCCCCGCTGGCTCTGGGCACTCGTGTTCGTCGCGATCAACACCGTGATCAACCTGCTCGGTGTCTCGTCCCTCAAGCTCGCGAACCGCATCTTCCTGCTCATCGAGCTCGTCTTCGTGGCGATCTTCGTCGTCATCGCGATCGTCGCCCTGACCGGCGGGACCGTGCCCGGCGCCTCGTTCAGCACCGACCAGGTGTGGGACCCGTCGAAGGTGTCCGCGCCCCTCATCGCGAGCGCCCTGTCGATCGCCGTGCTGAGCTTCCTCGGCTTCGACGGCATCTCGACGCTGTCCGAGGAGTCCACCGGCCGCCGCGGTGGCGCCGGACTCGCGATGGTCCTGGCACTCGTCATCGTCGCGTTCCTGTTCGTGCTGCAGACGTGGCTCGCGTCGGCGCTGGCGGGCGGTCGTGACTCGTTCCCGGAGGGCGAGGCAGGGAACGCGTTCTTCACCATCGTCGAGCAGGCCTCCTCGAGCGGGTGGGCGACCGCGTTCTTCGCCGTCAACGTGCTCGCCGTCGGCATCGCGAACGCCATGGCCGCCCAGGCCGCGACGAGCCGCCTGCTCTTCTCGATGAGCCGCGACCGACAGCTGCCCGCCTTCCTGCACAAGCTGAACGGCAGGCTCGTCCCGCAGAACGCGATCATCGTCGTCTCGGCGCTCTCCGCGATCCTCGTGCTGTTCTTCGTCGGGCAGATCGACACCATCTCGTCGCTCGTGAACTTCGGCGCGCTGTTCGGCTTCATGCTCCTGCACGTGTCGGTCGTCGTGCACCACGTCGTGAAGGGGAGGTCCCGCAACTGGCTGCTGCACCTCGTCGTGCCGCTCATCGGCTTCCTGATCATCGGCTACGTCCTGCTCAACGCCGCCGTCGAGGCGAAGGTCGGCGGCATCGTCTGGCTCGTCGTCGGCGCCGCGGTGTTCCTCTACTACCGCCGGACCGGCCGCTCGACCGAGGTCGGGTCGGAGGAGCCCGGCACACTGGGCGAGGGGTCCGTCGGCGGCCTCGACACCACCACCACGGAGAAGGGCCACCGATGACCACCCCCGACCACTTCCTGCCGAACACCCTGGGGCGGCCCGGGTTCGCCGCCGACCGGGAGCCCGTGCTCCGGATCACCCCGGGCACCGGCGAGACGATCGGCTTCGAGACCACGGACGCCGTCTACGCCGAACTCGACGAGCACCACGACCTGGCGCAGCTGCAGGCACCGATCAACCCGGTCACCGGCCCCGTCTGGGTCGAGGGTGCCGAGCCCGGTGACGTGCTCGCGGTGCACATCCACGACATCCAGCTCACCACCCACGGGTGGTCGGTGTCGCTGCCGGGATCGGGCGCGCTCCAGCACGTCATGCCCGAGGGCGTCTTCGCCCGCCGCTGCCCGATCGAGGACGGTGTGGTGCACGTCACCGACCGGCACGCCTTCCCGGCCCGACCGATGATCGGCTGCATCGGCGTCGCACCGGCATCGGGGACGAACTCGACGATCATGCCGGCGTACGCCGAGGGCGGGAACCTGGACGTCACCGAGGCGCGTCCCGGCTCGACCGTGTACCTGCCGGTCCGGGTGCCCGGTGCCCTGCTGTCGATCGGGGACATCCACGCGATCATGGCCGAGGGCGAGTCGTCCTTCGTCGCGATCGAGGCGCAGGGCACCGCGATCGTCTCCGTCGACCTCGTACAGGGCGGTCGGCCGATCCGTGCGCCGCGCATCGAGACCGCCGACGAGTGGCTCTTCGTCGGGCTCGGCGATCCCGTGCAGGAGAGTGTCCGACGCGGCTACGAGGACGCGTTCGCGTTCCTCGTCGAGGACCACGGGTGGGCGGCCGAGGACGCCTACGCGGTGCTCAGCGCGATCGGCGACTCGAAGCTCGGCGGGCCGACCGGTTCCGGCGACCCGGACCCGCTGCACCCGTTCGCAGCGGTCGGGGCGGTGACCCTGCACCGGGTGCCGAAGGCGGTCCTGTAGCGGACGACGGACGGGAGGCGCAGGGCGGGGCCGCCACGGGCCTCCCGTCCGGTGGTCCCCGCGGCATGAGCGTGCCCGGTCGTGCGGACCGGCCCGCGGGCCGACCGCGTGCTCAGTCGTCACCGAGCACGACCGACGGATCGTCGACCTCGGCATCCGGCGGCGCCGACGCCGTCGGCTCGGGCACGCCGTTCACCGGTGGGTCCCACGCCGCTGCGCGAGCTCGCCGGACCGCGGTCGGCCTGCGGCCCGCACCGCGGGCTCGGGCATCGCCCGCCACACCTGTCCCCAGACCTGCTCGTACTCGACGCGGGACACCTGCCCGCGACGGACGGCGTCCTCGACGAGGCACAGCAGGTCGAGCGAGGCCTCGAGGAGCCGGACGTCGCCGTGCACCTCCGGCTGACCGTTGCCGTGGAACACCGTGATCGTCAAGCGTCTGACCCCGGGACGCACGCGACGGGTCACCCTGGTGAGCAGGACGAAGCCCGCGACGTAGACCAGCACGGCGACGACCACGCCGACCGCCGGCACGCGGTGGAACGCCGCCACGAGTCCGACGGCCACGAGCGCACCGCCGGCACCCCAGACCTGGAGCGCTCGGAGCAGCAGGAGCTCGCCCGCGGTGGTCCCCGGGGCGTGCACCTCGAGCGTGCGCCCGCTCCACAGTGCGCGGGAGACGGGCTGCACGGTGCACCGGCCCCACGGGTGCCACCCGGTGCGCCGTGTCGGGAGCGGTCGTCGGTCTCGGTTCGTGTCCACGACGACCAGCCTGTGGCGGACTGTTCCGGGCCGAGCCGGTCCTGACGGCGTCCTGACGGCTCGGACCGGATCCCGTACGACGTCTTGACGCTGCGACGTCGGGCCTGCGTCGTCCGTCCTCCGCCCGCTACCGTTGCCGGATGGACGACCACGCCCTCGCCGCCGCCCTCGTGACCGATGCCGCGCGCCTCGCGGCCGACATGCGACGGGACGGGACCGACGCGGAGCGGAAGACCTCGGCCGCCGACCTCGTCACGGCCGCCGACCGCGCCGCCGAGGACCTGGTCCGTCGGATGCTGCTCGAGCACCGTCCGGACGACGGGGTGCTCGGCGAGGAGGGCGCCCGGTCCGAGGCGACCCACGGACGCCGGTGGACCGTCGACCCGATCGACGGGACGTTCAACTACGTCGCCGGCCTGCCCGCGTGGTGCAGCGCGGTGTCGCTCGAGGTCGACGGCGTGCTCCGGGTCGGCGCGGTCCGTCGTCCGCTCGCCGACGAGACGTGGGTGGCGTCGGACGGGGTGACGACCCGTGACGGCGAGGCCGTGCCGGCGGTGCCGGACGTGGCCCTCGCCGCGACGAGCGTGGCGACCTTCCTCAACAGCTCGCACCTGCGCGCCGCCGAGGCGGCGCCCATGACGGCACTCCTGGCAGCGGCGGCGACGGTCCGGATCAGCGGATCGGGGTCCTGCGACCTGGTGGACGTCGCAGCGGGGCGCATCGGCCTCTGGGTGCAGACCGACTGCGCCGACTGGGACTGGCTCCCGGGACGGGCGCTCGTCGAGGGCGCCGGTGGCGCGGCCACCGTCGTCCGGGCCCACGGGCACGACTGGCACCTCGCCGGGGCCCCGACCGCGGTGCGCGAGGCCGCCGAGCTGCTCGGCGCCTGAGCAGCACCCTGCGCGGAGGGGCGGCACTGCCCGAAGCCGCCTCCTCCGCACCGCCCGGTGCACGTCGTCGTGAACCGGGCGCGTCCTCGGTGGTACCCCCACCGAGACGTCCGGCCGTCAGGCCGTGGCCTGCAGGCGGTCCTGCTCGTCGACCGCGATCTCCACCGTGCCGGACGCGGACGGTCGGCCGAGCGCACGGTGCTCCCAGCCGGCCGCGCGGTACGCGTCCGCGTCGAGCGCGTGCCGGCCGTCGACGATGCGTCGGTGGTGGACGAGCGCGCCGAGGTCGTGCGGGTCCACCGTGCGGAACTGCTCCCACTCGGTCAGCAGCACGACCACGTCCGCATCGATCACCGCCGCGGTGAGCGACGGCGCGTACCGCAGGGTCGGGTAGGCGCGCGCGGCGTTCTCCATCGCCTCGGGGTCGTACACGGTGACGACGGCACCCGCCTCGTCGAGCATCCGTGCGACGTCGAGCGCCGGCGCATCGCGGATGTCGTCGGAGTTCGGCTTGAACGCCGCGCCGAGCGCCGCGATCCGCTTGCCCGCCAGGTCCCCCTCCGCCATCTCCGTGACCAGGTCGACGGTCCGCTGGCGGCGGCGCAGGTTGATCGCGTCGACCTCGTCGAGGAAGCGGACCGCCTGGCCGACACCGAGCTCCTGCGCCCGGGCCGAGAACGCGCGGATGTCCTTCGGCAGGCACCCGCCACCGAAGCCGAGGCCGGGCTTGAGGAAGCGGCCGCCGATGCGGGTGTCGTGGGACAGGGCGCTCGCCAGGACGCTGACGTCCGCACCGGCCGCCTCGCAGACCTCCGCCATCGCGTTGATGAAGGAGATCTTCGTCGCGAGGAACGAGTTGGCGGCCACCTTGACGAGTTCCGCCGTCGGCAGGTCGGCCACGACCAGCGGCGTCCCCTCGTCGAGGACCGGGCGGAAGGCTGCACGCAGCTGCGCCTCGGCCCACGCCGTCTGCACGCCGAAGACGAGCCGGTCGGGGTGCAGCGTGTCCTGCACGGCGTAGCCCTCGCGGAGGAACTCCGGGTTCCAGGCGACCTCGACCTCGGTCCCGGCGGGGGCGACCTCCGCGACGAGCGCGGCGAGCCGTTCGGCGGTCCCGACCGGCACGGTCGACTTCCCGACGACGAGCGCGCGGCGGTCGATGTGCATCGCGAGCTCGCGGAAGGCGGAGTCGACGTACGTCATGTCGGCGGCGTGCGACCCCCGCTGCTGGGGCGTGCCCACGCAGACGAAGTGGACGTCGCCGAACTCGGCGGCCTCGCGCAGTGACGAGGTGAACCGCAGCCGACCGGACGCCAGGGCCTGCGCGAGCTGCTCGGGCAGGCCGGGCTCGTGGAAGGGCACCCGGCCGGACATCAGCGCCTCGACCTTGGCGGGGTCGACGTCGACGCCGAGGACCTCGTACCCGAGGACGGCCATCGAGACGGCGTGGGTGGCGCCGAGGTACCCCGTGCCGATGACGGTCAGGCGGGGCTGGTGGGCGACCGGCGGCATCGCGGTGTCGGGGATGGGTGTGACGGAAGCAGACATGGGAAGGGCTCGCTCTCGGGTCGCGAAGGGTGGGTGGTGACGGACCGCGGTGGCCGTCGGGTGTCAGTCGGTGCAGGCCGTGGTGCTGAACTCGTTCGAGCCGACCACGGTGTTGTCGCAGGAGACGGTGTTGCCCTCGACGGGTCGGAGGGCGAACGCGACGCCGTCGGTGTTGCCGAGGTCGACGCGGTTGTCGGTGAAGGTGTTGTCGGTCCCCCAGCCGGACAGCAGTTCGTGGGTCTGGAAGCCGTCGAGCGGTGAGCGGACGCCCCGGTTCCCGGTGACGGTCCACCCGTTCCCCTTGACGTCCACCCACGAGTCGGCGTGGTTCTCGCCCTGCATCCCGACACCGTCGAAGGAGTTGTCGGAGAGGGTGCCTCCGGTCGTCCCCTCCTTGATGTCGACGTTCTCGGCAGCGGTGTCGGCGATGGTGTTGCCCGTGACGACGTTTCGGTCGCTGCGGTCCTCACGGCAGTCCGAGACCTTGCACCAGTTGCTCTTCGAGGAGCCGATGTAGATGCCCTCGCCGAACTGCGGCTTCCGGAGACCGGTCCTGCTGACGCTGTTGCCGCGGACGGTGTTGTCGCTGCTGTCGGCGCGCAGGTGGATCCCCTCGTCACCGATGTCGGTGACCGTGAGGCCGTCGACCGTCGAGTGCTGGACGTCGTCGAACATGACGCCCTTCTGCCCGTTGCGGACCGTGAACCCCTCGAGCCGCCAGTAGGACGCGCCGTCGAGGTGCAGGACGTACCCGCCCTCCACGTCGCCGCCGTCGAGCACGGCGTCACGCGGGCCGCACAGCGTCACGGGTGCGTCCGACGTCCCGGCCGCGGAGGCCTCGAACCGGCCGGTGTACGTGCCGGACGCGAGCCGGATCACGGCCCCTGCTCGAGCGTCGTCGAGTGCCTTCTCCAGGGCCTTCGCCGTGCTGACCGTCGTCGTCGCGGCGGCGTCGCACCGGGCCGTGTCGACCGGGGAGGCCTGTCCCGTCCCGGCGTCGGGCGATCCAGTCGCGGTCGCGTCGGGCGTCGCACGGGTGTCCGGGACACCGTTCGGCGTCGCGGCCGGGGTCTGCTCGACGCTCGGCGTCGGCCGGGGGCGAGCGGCCTGCTCGTCCCCCCGGTCCGCACCGCTCGTGGCGGCCCACACACCGCCGACCACCAGCGCTCCGACCGCCAGGCCCGCTGCGCCGACGACGAGGTGTGACCGCAGGCGACGGGGTCGTCGCGTCACCGGTCAGCTCCCCGAGGGTGCGACCGCACCCGGCTCGGCAGCGTGCGTGCCGCGGCCCGCCACGGGCGGGAGACCGAGCGAGGCCGGGTCCACCGCGCCGCGGGTGTAGCTGGACAGCGGTGCCTGCTTCGCGTACGGCAGCTCGCGCTGTCCCCGACGTCGACGTCGTGTCCCGCCGATCGCCGCGACCAGCACCACCGTCAGCAGCAGGAGCCACAGCACCGTCAACGGTTGGAACACCGCGCGCAGGGTGACGAGGAACGGTTTCGTCGACTGCCACTCGACGGTCGTGTTGCCCTGCTGGGCGGCTCCGTCGGACCGGGCGAGGTCGATCGCGCTCGGCCCGCGACCGTCCACCGTGTTGTTCTCGACGGCCGTGCCACCCACCGCCCCGACCATCGTGACCCCGTGCACGCGGGCATCGTCGATCGCGTTGTTCGTCACCGACGAGGACGCGCTGTCCCGGACGTACACGCCGATGTCCGCGCCGTCGACCGAGTTCTCGGAGACCTCGGTGCGACTGGGCCCGTCGAGGACGGCGATGCCGTTCTGCGACGAGTCCTTGACCACGTTGTTGCGGACGACCACGTCGTCGGCGTCGTGCCGGACGACGATGCCCATCTCGTTGCGTGCGACCGTCGACCCGCTGATCCGGACGTTCTTCCCGCCGATCACCTCGATGCCGTAGCGCCCGTTGCCCGAGCTGTTGCTGTCCGAGAGCGCGTTGTTGCCGTAGGTCGTCGTCGGCATGCCGGCCGCGTTCGGCCCCGCCGCGAGCCCGCTGCCGTTCAGCGTGATCCCGTTGCGACCGTTGTCCGAGGCGGTCACCTGGCTGAGGACGATGCCGGTCGACGCCCGCGTCATCTTCACGCCGTCCACCGCGTTGTCCGTCGACCGGACCGACGTGAACGTCGAGTTCGTGACGTAGCGGTGCAGCACGAGGCCGTCGATGAGCGAGTGCTCCACCGTGGCGTCCGACATCGTCACGCCGTCCGCGCTCGTCAGGAAGAGGCCGTAGGCGTTCCCGTCGAAGGCGACGTGCTGCACGAGGGCGGACACGTAGCTGTAGCCACCGGCGCTCGCCGTGGCGCTGCCGCTCTTCGGGAGCTCGCCGGTCGGCAGGATGGCGTTGCCGAAGACGTCCTTCGTGGTCCGTTCGGTCTTGCCCTGCTGGTCGCCGGAGGCCTGGTCCAGGGTGGAGAGGTTCGTCCCGGTCAGGGAGACCCCGCCGGTCGTTCCGCTCCAGAAGCCCAGGTGCGAGAACGCCGCGTACTGCAGGGTCGCGGTCCCGCCCTGGACCCGGACGTACGCCCGTCCGTCCGAGGTCTGCTGGTCGACCCGCCCTGCCTGCGGGTCCCAGGCGTCGATCGTGACCGGAGCCTTCGCCGAACCGACGACCTGCAGGCTGCCGGCCTGGGTGACGATCGACACGAAGCCCTCGTGGTTGCTCGCGAGGTGGATGCGCAGGCCGTCGGGGCTCGCGAGTCGCAGGGTCGCGCCGTTCTCGACGACGATGTTCTCGCTGAGCAACCAGGAGCCGTCCGGCTGCTTGACGAACGTGGACGGTGCGAGCCGTGCGAGGTCGTCGACGGTGTACGCCGCACCACGGGCGACGAGGACGAGTGTGTACGACGAGCCCGTGGCGAGCCGGTACGGCTGCGAGACCGCGAGGCCGCTCCACCGCGCCGCCGAGGCCAGTGCACGGACGTTGTAGATGCGGTCGTTCTCGGCCGTCACCAGCCGGGCCTCCTTGTCCGGGTCGCCCCCGTAGGGTCGTCCCGTCACCGGGGCCGCGGCCGCGGACGTCGTCGCCGCGACGGCGGCGGTGGGCACGCCGAGGACACCCGTGAGCAGGAGCCCGGCACCGACGAGCAGCCCCGCGGCGAGCCGCGGCGTCGTCTTCGTCAGCGCGCTCATGCCGCGACCGCCTGGTCGTCGGAGGTCGCCGCGACGGCACCCTGCGGCAGGACGACACCGGGTGAGGCCACCCGGCGACCGGTCGTCGTCTCCGGCTGGAGGGTCCGAGCCTGCTGCCCGTCACCCCCGACCTGGTCGGCGTGCCGGGTGAGCCACCCCTGCTTGTTCATGGTGACGAACGAGTACACCTTGATCGGCAGGGCGACCGCGATCACGACGAGGGCGAGCATCGGCAGCACGAGCAGGTCGAGCGGGTGGCGCTTGAGGTTCGAGACCCCGCGCACCGCACGGCCGAAGAGCAGCCAGCCGATGGTGAACAGGACGCCGACGGTGCTGAGCTCCAGGCGGCTGAACAGCAGGTACCACATCGTGATGCCCATCGTCACCGGGGTCAGGATGATCTGCAGCACCGTGATCTTCGTCACGAAGGGCACCCGCCAGACCCACCCCTTGGCGATCGCCGTCAGGTACGTGCGGTAGGAGTTGCGGCTCCAGCGGATGCGCTGCTTGAAGAACGCCTTGCCGCTCGCCGGGAACATCGACAGCGCCTTCGCCGACGACTGGTGCACGGTCTTGTAGCCCGACGCGATGACGAGCCACGTCAGACGGCCGTCGTCCCCGGCGATGCACCGGCGGCCGAGGAAGAACTCGTTCTCGAGGTTGTCGAGCACCGGCAGCACGGCGGAGCGCCGGTAGGCCGCGGTCCGACCGGACAGGATCGGGACCGCACCCGCCGCGCCCATCGCCGGGACGTAGTTGAAGTACCGCAGGTTGACCAGCCAGTCGGCGATGATGCGCCAGATGCTCGAGTTCCGCTGGTAGACGTTCTGCTGCGTGCCGACACCGCCGACGCGCTCGTCGACGAAGGGCATCTGCACGGCTTCGAGGAGACCGGGCTCCCACGAGGTGTCCGAGTCCACCAGGACCAGGACGTCGTACTTCGCCCGACGGATGCCCTCGCCGAGCGCGCTCCGCTTGCCGACGTGGTGGAACAGCACCGGCTTGACGGTGGGGTCGCCCACCGCCACGATCCGGCGGTACGCCTCGGTGTCCGCCACGTCGAGGACGATGATGATCTCGTCCGGGTGCTGCTCCCGCCAGGAGTCGAGGCAGCGGAGCAGGATGTCCGGGTCCTCGTGGAAGGACGGCACCACGACCGAGGTCGTCGTGCGGAAGCCGTTCTCGACCGGACGAGCGCGCGCCGAGAGCACGACGCGGTAGAGCCACAGTGCCCAGACGATGATGCCGGCGATGCCGATCGGGAAGTACTTGAGCGCTTCGTGACCGAAGGCGGCGATGTTGTCGAGCACGACCTGGGTCGAGGTCTGCGACGCGAAGAGGACGAGCGGGTGCATGAGGTCGGGTCCTTCGTGCGGTGTTCGGTTTCGGGTACGGAACACGACACTCGGCAGCACCGCACGACGGCACGCCGCGCAGGGTGACGCGGGAGCCGCCTGGGTCAGCGGTGCGGAGAGGGTCGGGACAGCGCCGGATCCCCCCGTCGCTGCATGTCGCCAGCCCGGATCGGGGACCGTGGTCCCACTCCGACGCTGAGCGTTGGGCTGAACGTACTCTCGGGTGTGTCGCTCCACAAGCACAGGGGAACCGCATTGCGGTCTTGCGGGATTCCGTAGCGGGGTGCTCCGCCGTTGCGGTGCGGTCCGGTGGGGTGCCGCACCGCACCGGACGGGAGGAACGCGGCGGTCCCGCCGCGCGCCTCCCGTCCGTCACCGGCAGGTCGTCTCCCCGCGCGGGGACCGGGCGGCGTCCCCTCGGCGGGCTGCAGCGCCCGCAGCGCGTCCGCGCTCCGCTACAGTCGGGCCTGTCTGCTCGACCCGGGTCGGAGCAGGACCGCACAGCACGACCCCCGTGCACGGCGCGGTGACCGAGGGGTGGGACGTCGTGGCGCGTGCAGGATCCGACGAGGAAGGCCAGGGGTCGCGGGCACCCGCGGAGAGCGGACCCCCGCGTCGCCGCCGCGCAGCTCGCGCCGCTGCGCTCGCCCTGACGATCGTCACGTGCGCGGCGGTCCTGGTGGGTGTCGACACGCTCGTGCCGAGCGGCGACCCTGCCGGAGCCGGCACCGCGGGGCGCGCCCCCAGCGTCACCGCGACGAAGCTCACCGCGACCAGCAGCGTCACGGCGACCCGGACGACCGTCCGGACGACGCTGCGCTTCACGAACCACTCGACGACCCGCAAGCCGGCCCGCGACGCCTGGCTCTCGCTGACCGCCGGCAGCCGGCAGTACACGCTCGGGCACGTCGGGATCCCATCGCTCGCTGCCGGGGCGAGCACGACCGTCCGGGTGTCGCACCGGGCACCGGCACGCGCACCGGCCGGGACGTACGCCGTCCGCGCCTGCACCGGTGCGTACGCGGCGGCCGGGTGCCGGGCGTCGGCCGCCTCGGTCAGGACCGGCCGGTCCGCACCCGCACGACCGACCACCGGGGTGATGCTCGACGTCGCTCGCGCGTACTACCCGGTCCCGCTCATCGAGCAGTACGTCGACCTGCTCGCGGACGACGGTGGGCGCTTCCTGCACCTGCACCTGACCGACGACCAGAACGTCGGCATCGAGAGTGCGGTGCTCGGGCAGACCACGGCGAACGCCGACCTCGAGGACGGCGTGTGGACCAGCCGGGTCACGGGCCGTCCCTTCCTCAGCGCCGCGCAGGCGCGCGAGATCGCCGACCACGCGGCACGGCGCGGCATCACGATCGTGCCCGAGATCGACACACCGGGGCACATGGCGGCTGCGTTCGCCCTGCTCGAGGCCCGGCACGGTGCGCGCTGGGTCGACCGGATCCGAGCCGACGAGAGCGAACTCGACGTGACGGCGCCGGCGAGTGCCCGCCTCGCCGCAGACCTGCTGCGCGAGGTGACCCGGACCTTCCCGGCCAGCCGCACCGTGCACATCGGCGGCGACGAGTGGGGCGACGACGCCACGGCGGCCCAGCGGGTCGGGTGGTTGAACACGATGGCCGCCGCCGTCGGTGACCGGGAGGTCTGGGCCTGGAACGACGGCATCGACCGGGCCGTCGTCGGACGGCTGGACCCGCGCATCCACGTCACGTACTGGAGCTTCGACGGCGACACCGAGGACCCGGCGGAGCGCCGCGACCGCCGAGCCCACCGAGCCGGCGCGGACGACCTGGCGGCGGTGGGGACCGACCTGCTGAACTACGACTCCTACTACCTGTACGAGGTGCCGACCGACCTCGACCCCGCCGACAGTGCGTACACGGCGGCCGACCTCCGGGCCCACTGGTCGTTGCGGACGTGGGACGGTGACTCCGGGTCGCGGCTCGCCGCACCGATGTCGGGCGCGGCGGTCGCGATCTGGGGCGAGGACCTCGCGTCGCCGCCGTCGGACGCGCTGTTCCGGTGGAGCGCGCCGCACGTGCTCGCGATGCTCGAGACAGCGGGGTCCTGACGACTGGCCGACCGGGCGGCGGGACGGTGTCGGTGCCACGCTGCGGGGGCGGCACCGACACCGGTCCTACTTGATGCCGGTCGACGCGATGCCCTGCACGAACTGCCGCTGGAAGGCCAGGAACACCACCAGCAACGGGAGCACGGTCACCGTCGCGATCGCCATCACGGCCCCCC
This sequence comes from Curtobacterium sp. P97, assembly GCF_023712445.1. Taxonomy (NCBI): domain Bacteria; kingdom Bacillati; phylum Actinomycetota; class Actinomycetes; order Micrococcales; family Microbacteriaceae; genus Curtobacterium; species Curtobacterium sp. P97. The sequence goes on from NZ_JAMAYF010000006.1 coordinate 175,084, forward strand.
ACGGGGAGCTGAACGCCGGGTTGTTCGTCAGGGTCGAGAGCGCCACCGGCACGGTGAGGTTCTCGTTGCCCTGCAGCACGACGAGCGGCCAGAGGAAGTCGTTCCACCGGGTCATGAAGCCGAGGATGACGAGGACACCGACCAGCGGCCCGCACGACGGCAGCACCACGCGGAAGAACGTCTGGAACTCCCCCGCACCGTCGAGTCGAGCAGCCTCCATCAGCGCGTCCGGGACGCCGAGCATGAACTGCCGGGCGATGAAGATCCCGACGACGTCGAACAGCGTCGGCAGGATCACCGCCCACGGGGAGTCGACGAGCCCCATCTTCGCGACGACGAGGAAGCTCGGCACGATCGTCACCTGGATCGGGATCATGATCGTGACGAGGAACGCGGCGTAGAGCAGACCGCGGCCGAGGAACCGGAACTTCGCGAGCGCGTACCCGGCCATGAGCGACACGACGACGCTCAGCGCGGTGCCGAGGCTCGTGATGAGCGCCGAGTTGCCGAGCCACCGCCACACCGGCTGGGTGCTGAACACCTGGGCGTAGTTGTCGAACGAGGGCTCTGCGGGGAACAGGTAGAACGAGCCGCTCTGCGACTGCCCTCCGGGCGTGAGCGCAGACACCACCATCCAGTACAGCGGGAACACCATCACGACCGCCAGTGCGGTGAGGACGGCGACGAGCAACCACCGACGCGGGCGGTGACGTCTCCGGGCGCGCGGTGCGGCCGAACGACCACGGGTCTCCAGGACGGCCATCAGAGCACCTCCTCCGCCTTGCGGTCGGCCCGCTGCCGCAGCAGCGTGAACACGAGCAGGATCGCGACCAGCACCAGACCGAGGGCTGCCGCGTACCCCATCCGGGCGTCGATGAACGCCGACCGGAACACGTACTGGATGAGCACGGTGGTGGAGAAGCCCGGACCGCCGCCGGTCATCACGTAGATGACGTCGAACGCCTGCAGCGAGAACACCACGTTGAGGATCGTGAGGATCGACGTCGTCGGTCGGAGGAGCGGCCACGTGATCGTGCGGAACCGGGCCCAGCGGGACGCCCCGTCGATCGCCGCGGCCTCCTTGAGCTCGGCGGGGACGGACTGCAGCGCGCCGAGGTAGATCACCATGCAGAACCCGATGCGGGTCCACACCACGACGATCACCAGCGTGGCCATCGCCCATCCGGGAGCGGTCAACCACGGCGACCGTCCCAGCCCGAGGGCTTCGAGCAGGTTGTTCACCACGCCGTAGTCGCCGTTGAAGATCCACGACATGACGACGCCGACGACCACGCCCGCGGCGACCATCGGGACGAAGAACAGCGCACGGAAGACCCCGCGACCCGGCAGCGGTCGGTTGAGCGCCACGGCGAGCGCGAGTCCGATCGCCATCGACGTCGGGACGGTCCCGATCGTGAACACGAGCGTGTTCCGCAGCGCGGTCACGATCAACGGGTCCGAGCCCATGGAGACGAAGTTGCCGCCCCCGATCCACTCCCCGTCGCCGATCGAGGTGCTGCTGTCGCGCAGGCTCAGCAGGACCGCGATGACGATCGGGACGAGCGAGAACGCCAGGAAGAGCAGTCCCGCGGGACCGACGAAGACGTACGGGACGAAGCGGCCCCGTCGCGACCGGGTGGCCCGTCCGGCGCGGAGCCCGCCGGTCGGCGGCCTGGTCGTCGCCGGGTGCACCGGCGCGGTCTCAGTTCGCAGTGACACTGCGCATCGCCCCCATCATCTGGTCTGCTGCGTCCTCCGGGCTGAGCTGCCCGAGGAGACACAGGTCGAGGTAGTCGGCGAAGACCGCGTTGAGCGATGCGAAGTACTGCCCGGTCTCGGCCTTCACCATCGACAGGGGGATCGTCGCGCCCTGGTCGATGAACTGCTGCATGGTGTCGGAGTGGGTCGCGTACCCGATGTCGGCGGCGTCGAGGGACTTCCGCGCCGGCAGCCAGTTGCCGTCGTGGCAGAAGCGTTCGACGTTCGCCCGGCTCGTGATCATCACGACGAGCTCCGCGGCGAGGTCCGGGTACCGGCTCGACTTGGTGACCGCCAGGGCGTTCCCGCCCAGGTCGCTCGCCTCGCCGGTGTTCCGCACCATCGGCGCGGTGCCCCAGTCGTCGGGCATCTCCTCGTCGAGCTGTGCCATCGGCTCGGGGTTGTTGAGCATCATCCCGATCTGCCCCGTCATGAAGAGGTTCCGGGCGACGTCGCCGCCGCCGGTCTTGCTGAGGTTGCCCGTGGTGGCGAGGCCCTCGGCGTACCACTTCCGTCCGAACTCGAGGGCACCGATCGCCTCGGGGGTGTCCATCGACGGGGTCGCTCCGTCCTCGCCGAGGAAGGCGCCGCTGTTCTGGTACACGAAGGGCAGCCACCGGTACGCGGTCTCCGGTCCGCTCCAGCCGTAGCCGAAGGCGTACTTCCCGGTGACCTGCTTGACCTCGCGGGCGACGTCGAGGAACTCGTCCCACGTCCAGGCGTCCGCGACGGCGGTCGGCGGCGTGACGCCGATGCGTTCCATGACGGTGCGGTTGTAGTAGGTGATGAAGTTGTCGGTGTGCTGGAACACCCCGTACACGCCGTCGTTCCGAGCGCCGATCGCCCAGAACGGGTCCGTGTAGTCGGCCCGGTAGTCGGCGGGAACCTGCCCGCTGATGTCGACCAGGCTGCCGTTGGCGGCGTACCGACCGATCTGCTGCGGGGTGATCCGGATGATGTCCGGGGCGAGGTCGGCGGCGAGGCGGGTGATGAACCACTGGTGGAACTGGCCCGTCGTGACCTCGACGGCGACGCTCGTGCCGGGGTGCGTGGCGACGAACTCGTCGGCGATCGCCTGGTAGCTGGTGATGTCGGTCGGGATGTTCCAGGTCGACAGGCGGATGTGCTTGGTGCCGCCGTGCGCGGCGGTCCCCTGCCCCGCGCAGGCCGCGAGTGCGCCGGCCATGGAGATGCCGGCGAGCGCGAGGAACCCCCGTCTGGCCAGCTGGGGGGATGGTCGGGTCGGCATGGTCCTCTCCTTCGAGGTCGTGGTGCCGTGTGCGTTCGGACGGGAGGCGCGGCCTGCGCGGGCGCGTCGTCGCGCCCCGCGTGGAGGGGTCGCGACCGGTGCGGCGGTCGCGACCCGACGGGTGGCCGCGCCGGCGCGGGGACGGTGGCCCCGCGCCGGGCGTGCGGGGTCAGACGAGCGCGGGACGAGCCTCCCGGTCGGCTCCCGCGGGCGCACCGGGGGTGACCGCCGACGCCGGACGCAGGGACTCGGGCAGCAGCGCGGCGTGCGCGTGCAGGAGTTCGTCGGTCATCGCGGCGATCCGGTCGAGGGTCAGGTGCGCTGCGGTCAACGGGTCGAGCGCGACCGCGTGGTGCACGTGTGCCACGTCCCCCGTGAGTGCGGCGCGCACGGCGAGCGTCTGCACGTTGGTGTTCGTGCGGTTGAGCGCGGCGAGCTGGGGCGGGAGTTCGCCGAACGACGTCGGCTGCACGCCCTTGCCGTCGACCAGGCACGCGACCTCGACGCAGGCGTCGGACGGCAGGTTCTGGATGACGCCCGTGCTGTTCGGCACGTTGCCGTACACGACCGCGGGGACGCCGGTGACGATCGCGTTGACGATGGACGCGCCGTACTCCACGCTCGGCGACAGGTCGGCCTTGAGCTTCTCGAGCTGGGCGTCCACGTCGCCCTGTTCGTCGTGCGCGAGGCAGATCTCGTAGTAGTCCCAGCGCTCCGGGATGTACTCGAGCACGGTCTCCGGGTCCTTCCGGAAGTACGGGACGTACTCGCTCGCGTGGTGGCTGGACTCGGTCTCGAAGTACCCGAAGGACCGCATCAGCTCGGTGCGGACCTGTTCGTTCCCGCCCTCGTAGTTGGTCGCGGCGACGGCGGCCTCGCTGTGGTCGCCGTCGTCGTCGTGCAGGTCGGACGCCGCGGTCCCCCGCTGGTGCTTGGCGGACATGACCTCGCGGAGGCGCGGGTACAGGTCCTCCCCGCCCCGGCGTCGGAACTCGAGGATCCAGGCCTGGTGGTTGATGCCGGCGCTGACGAACTCGACCTCGTCGTACGGCACGTCGAGGGTCCGGGCGAGCATCCGCGTCGTCCCCTGCACGCTGTGGCACAGCCCGACGGTGCGCAGGCCCTTCGCGTTGAGGAACGCCGTCGCCATCGCCATCGGGTTGGCGTAGTTGATGAACTGGGCGTCCGGGCAGAGCTCGAGGGCGTCACGGGCGATGTCCTCGTAGGCGCGGACGGACCGGAGGAACCGGAAGACGCCGCCGGGGCCGACGGTGTCGCCGACCGCCTGGTCGATGCCGTACCTCCGCGGGATCTCGACGTCCCACCGGTACGACTCGACCCCGCCGACCTGGAACGTGATGATGACGACGTCCGCGCCGTCGAGGGCTTCGCGCCGGTCGGTGGTCTCGAGGACCTCGACCCCGAGCCCGTGGTGGGCCACGAGTTCGCGCGCGGCCGTCGCGGTGCGGGCGACCCTGCCCGCGTCGAGGTCCATGAGGTGCAGGGTCGCGTCCTGCAGTGCGGGGAAGCTCACGAGGTCGCCGATGAGGCGGAAGGGGAAGACGAAGCCGCCGGCGCCGATGATGGTGATCTTGGTCATGTCGTCACGCTAGGAAGCGAGGCTCCCCCGGGTCCTCCGGCTTCGGACGGGAGGGTTCCAGGATCCTCGGACGGGCTGCTCCCCGACGGGTGCCCGCCCGGCCGAGCGGGCGGTGCCGGCCCTGCCGGTCGGGCGGTGCGCTGTCGTAGGCTCGCGGTGTGCTCGACGTGGAGACGGTGGAAGCGGCGTACTGGAGCCATCGCGGCCCGCCGCCGCTCATGGCGTCGTCGCACCGGCACGACGACCTCGAGATCAACCTCGTCCTCGAGGGGCGGCTGGACTACCGGTTCGGCGGTGCGCCCGTGAGCGTCCACGCCGGGGAGATCGCACTCTTCTGGGGGTGGACACCCCACCAGCTCGTCGGCGACGCGACCGGGACCGGGCAGTTCCGCTGGGTGCACATCCCGCTCGGCGAGGTCCTGGCGTGGGGGCTGCCCGACCACGACCTGGGCGCCATGCTCCTCAACCGGCCCGTCGTCGTGCCCACGGCTGCCGCCGGTCGGGACGTCGAGTCGATGCTGGGGTCGTGGCAGCGGGACTTCGCGGACGACGGCGCCGAGGTGATCGCGAACCTCGAGGCCCAGGCGCTCGTCCGGCGGCTCCTCCGCCACCACCGTGACGCCCTCGCCCTGCGCGCCGAGGACGGACACGGCACAGCGGACGCGATGCACCGGGTGATCGACATGGTGCGGTTCGTCGTCGACCGGTTCCGGGACCCGATCGAGGTCGCCGACGTGGCTGCCGCGGCGCACCTGCACCCGCACTACGCGATGACGGTGTTCCGTCAGGACGTCGGCGCGACGATCCTGGAGTACCTGACGCGCTGCCGGGTCGCCGAGTCGCAGCGGTTGCTCGCGACCACCTCGCTGACGATCTCGGAGATCGCGCACGCGGCGGGCTTCGGGTCGCAGTCGAGCTTCTACGCGCACTTCACCCGGGCCTGCGGGACGGCACCGGGCACGTACCGGGCGCAGCTCCGCGACGGCCCGAGGCGCTAGCCGGTCGCGCTGGCACGTGGCTCGCCGGCGGACCTGAGGGCCGCGGCGGCGCGCACGAGTTCGGTGTTCGACTCCACCCGTGACCCGTCCTCGAGGTGCACCGTGTCCTCGAACCCCGTGCGGATGGCGTGCCCGTTCGCGACGGCTCGACGCATGATGCCCCACGAGGCCGCACCGACGCCGTGGTGCAGCTGCGGGAGCCGGACGTCCTCGGTCGACAGCAAGGCCTCCATCTCCTCCGACAGGGACAGGGCGTCGGCGAGCACGGGTTCCAGTGGCTCGACCACGAGCCTGGCGAAGTGCGCCCACCCACCGCGGCGCAGGAAGACCCGGACGTCGTCCACGCTGAGCACGCACGCCTCGACGGCGACTCCGCGGGCGGCGAGGACGGCGCTGACCTCGTCGATCCCGGTCTCTCCCTGGTTCGCCGCCACCAGGTCGGGGAGGTCGGTCCACGACTCGACGAGCCGGAGGCGCTCTGCGGGATCGGGGACGACGGCCGCGAAGGTGGTGAGGTTGATCGGCGTCCCGGGGCACACGGCGCGCACCGCACGGAGCACCCGGGCGACGTGGACGCCTCCGAGGGTCTCCTGCCCGTCGTCGTCGAAGACGTGGAGGTGCAGCAGCGTCGCTCCGGCGCGGACGCAGGCGGCGGCATCGGCGGCGATCTGCTCGGGGGTCCGCGGCATCGCGGGGTGATCGACGTCCCCGTTCGGAGCGACCTGCAGGTCGAGCATGCGCACGACCCTACGGGCGGTCCGTCGAGTCCTGTTCAGGCTCGTCCGGGGCGATCCCGAGCTGCAGGGCGAGCTCCATCGCCCGGAGTCGTGCCGGCGAGAGGTCGTAGGGCATGCGCGCGATCACCGCCGCTGCCTTCGTGGCTCGACCTCCGGCGGCCGCTGCGGTCCCGTCGTCCTCCGCTCGGTGGCCCTCGTCCCAGGCGTCGAAGAGCGCGTCGTCCTCCTCCGGTTGCCCGGACTCCTCGATGACCCGCATCAGGGTGGTCTCGAAGGCGTGCCGCTCGGTGGCGACCTGCGCGACGCGCGGGTCATCGACCGCCACGGTGTCGTCGAGCGCCGCCTCGGCAGCGTCGACGCGGTCCGACTCGGCGCGCAGGGCCGGGTCCCGTGCGAGGGCGAGGAACCGGCCGGCCTGCGCGACCGCTCCGAGCGGGCCGAAGATGCGCTCGGTGACGAGCAGCGTGTCGAGGTCGTCGGTCCGGAGTGCCCCCGCCGGCGCCTCCTCGAGCCGGCGTGCGACGACGTCGTGGAGCAGGCCGAGGCGACTGCCGAGCGCGCGCATCCGACGCACCGCGGCGCGCTTCCGCTGCAGGGCGGCCTCCTGCTCGGCGAGGTTGTCCTCGAGGCGGCCGAGGACGCTCGTGACCGCTCCGTCGTCGTCCAGGGTGCTCGGGGCGGCGCCGTCGAACGCATCCCGGATGTCCTCGAGCGCGAGGCCTGCGTCGGCCATCCGCCGGATCCAGAGGAGTCGGGTGAGGTCTGCCGATCCGTACCGACGCCGACCGTCGCTCCCCCGATCGGGCTCGGGGAGCAGGCCGAGTTGGTGGTGGTGCCGGATCGCCCGCGGTGTGGTGCCGACGAACGCTGCGGCGTCACCGATCAGGACGTGGCGGGGCGGGACAGGGAACGAGTGCACGGCGGACCTTCCAGGGTGCGACGGGACGGGACGTGCTCCGAGCAGACCACATGACGCAACGGCAGGAGCAACGTGCTCCGCACCGCGCGTCGTTCCTCACCGGGGCGCCGCTGCACGCGCGTCCACGTCGGCGAGCAGCGCCCGGATCTCCTCGGCGTCCCCGGGCGGCCAGCCGCCCGAGCTCGCCAGCGGCAGCTCGGTCATGTGCCGCCGACGGTGCTCGGGGTAGTCGCGCGCGATCCGGTCCGGGTCCGTCCGCGCGGCGGCGTAGAGCACCGGTCCGTCGGCGTAGAAGAGATCGGCGACGACGAGTCTCCCGTCCGAGCCCCGCATGACGTTGGCGGGGTTGTCGTCGAGCGGCCCCCACCACGGCTGCTCGGCGGCACCGCGCGCGTGCACCTTGTCGATCACGTCCGCCAGCACGGCGACGGACGGCTCCCGACCGGCGAGCGCCTGGTGGAAGCGTGCGCCGATCGCGACGGAGACCGGTTCCAGGTACTCCATGACGGTGAGGTCGGCTCCGCCGTCGAGCACGCGGTGGTGGACCAGCGCGGGCACCTGGCGGGTGTGTGCGGCCAGTCGGTAGAGCATCGCGGAGTACGGCCCGGCGGGGTCGAATGGGCTGATCCGGGCAGCGAGTCGGCCGGACGGCGATCGGAACGCCTGTGCCCAGTCCCCCGTGCCGCAGCGCACCCAGCCCAGGTGTCCGAGGAGGTCGACGACCGCGGTCCACGACTGCTCGGGGGTCAGGAGTCGCAGGAGCCGGGTGGAGTCGTCCACGTCGCCGTCCTGCCGGTCACTGCTCGAGCGCTCGGCGCAGCAACGGCAGCAGCGCGTTCCCGTCGCGGCCCCGGACGACGGGCACGCCGTGCACCAGCGTCACCTGCTCACGCCCCGACGTGGACTCCTGCACCTCACGGATGGCGATCGCTGCGACCGCGTCGTGGTGGTCGCGGGCGAAGGCCGAGTAGAGCTCGGGGTCGTGTTCGCCGTCGTCGCCGATGAGCACCCAGGAGACGTCGGGCAGGTCCTCGCGCAGCCGGAGGAGGGAGGACCGCTTGTGTTCCTTCCCGTCCCGGAACCAGTGCGTCGGCGTGATCCCCCAGTCCGTCATGAGCAGCGTGCCGGCCGGGAACCCGTTGCGCTGCAGGAACCGCGAGGCGATCCCCGCGAAGTTCCACGGACCGTTGCTGACGTAGACGACCGTCGGCTGACCTTGACCACGGACGACGTCCTGCACGAGCTCGGCCATGCCGGGGACGGCCTTCCGCGTCGCACTCCTGCCGAAGAACGTCCGTCGGGCGGCTGCGAGCGGGTTCGACATGCCCGTGACCCACACGGTGTCGTCGATGTCGCAGACGACGCCCCGGTGTGACCCGCCTGCGACGGCGTGGATCGGCACACGGGTCGGCGCTCGCCCCGGCAGCCGCAGGACGGCGTCCTCGGGAGCAGACCCCGACGAGTGCTCGAGCGCCACGCTCACGTCCACGAGCCCTTGCTCGTCGCTGATCGCCGTCGTGGTCGTGCCGCCGAGCTCGACCTCGACCTCGACGTCGGGGCGCTCCACCGTCAGCAGCCGACGCCATGCGGCGATCCCACGTCGGGCGGCCGGGTCGACCGATGCCGGCGCGAGCACCACCCGGGCCAGGACACGGCCCTGCTGCGCGTCGGCGTAGCCGGAGTACGGCAGCAGGGCCGGGCGCCAGCCGAGCTGCGTCAGTCCGCGAGCGAGCCACTTGCGGGCACCGGTCACGACGACGTACGTGACGGTGAGGAGCTTCGGACGCGAGGTCCCCGGGCTGCGGAGCGACGATGACACCCGTCCACCGTACGGGGCAGGGTCGACCGGGGACTGCCCGACGGGTGATCACCGACGATCCAGGGCAGCCGGACCGTCGACGTGCCCGTGGAAGACTCGCGACATGGACCTCGACGACCTCGGCCAGCGGATCTGCATCCTGGGGCCGTCGAACAGCGGCAAGTCGACCCTCGCGGCGGCCGTCGGCCGAGTCCGTTCCCTTCCGGTGATCCATCTGGACCAGTACCGGCACCTGCCCGGGACACAGTGGGTCGAGCGCCCGGACGACGAGTTCGAGCTGATGCACGACGAGGTGGTGCGCACCGATCGGTGGGTCATCGACGGCAACTAGTCCCGCTGGCTCCCCGAGCGGCTCCGGCGGGCGACGGGCCTGGTGGTCCTGGATGCCTCGCCGGCAGCGAGCGTCGTCCGGTACGTCCGCCGGACGCTCTTCGAACCCGACCGCGCCGGGAGCCTGGAGGGCACTCGCGACCGTCTCCGCATGGAGATGATCCGGTTCATACTCGGACCCGCCAGGACGAACCGGCTCCGGTACCGACACGCCTTCGACGAGTTCGGACGACCGAAGGTCCTCCTGCCGGACCGTGCGGCCCTCGAGGACTTCTCCCGTCGCAACGACCTGGCCCGGCGCAGCCCCGACGGCTGAACCGTCCGCTGGGCGGTCGGCTACCGAAGCGGCTCGGACGATGGCGAGGTGGCGCGCAGGACGAGGCGTACCGCCTGTACCGCCTCAGCGGGCACGAGGTGCACGTCGTCGAGCGACGTCGCGGCGATCCAGGTCGGGGCGTACTCGTTGCGCTCCGAGGCACGCTGCAGCTCCGGGCCTCCGAGCGACAGCTCCGCGGAGCTCACCCGCACCGTGAAGTACACGGCAGGTGTGTCGCTCTCCACGGGGACGTCGAGCAGGTCGCCCACGTGACCGTCGAGCCCGGTCTCCTCGAGCAGCTCACGGCGGCAGGCCGCACGGAGGTCCTCGCCCGCTTCGACGCCACCACCGGGGAGCACGCAGTAGCTCCGCCCGTCCTTGCGTCGCTCGATCACGAGCACCCGCTCGTCACGGACGACGACTGCCACTGATCGGATGCGCACGACCTCACCTCACCACGTTCTGCTGCTCGTCCGTCTCCTGGAGCGGGTACGCCATGGTGCCTCGGCCTCGGAAGCCGACAGCTCGCCAGAACGCGACCGCACCGCGGTCCTCGGGTGACGGGTCGACCACGAAGTGGGTCCTGCCGCTCGCCCGGACCCGCTCGAGCAGGGCCTCGACCACCTGTCGACCGACACCCGCACCACGCTCCGCGGGCAGCAGGATGAGGTCCGTACCGGCGCCCGATCCATCCGCGTACAACTGCGTGAAGCCGACCACTCGGTCGTCGACCTCGACGAGGAAGCACTCGACGTCCGGGAGACGAGCGCCCACGTACTTCTCCCGGAGCTGCGAGTCGGACCGGAACCCAGGCCCGCCCCATCCCTCGAACGCCGGATCGCGGAACAGTGCCCGCACCTCGAGGAGGTCGTCAGGCGTGGTGGGCCGGAGCATCAGCGCTCGCTCACTCCCTCGCATCGAGCGAGCCTCCCACCGCACGTCTCGCCGGTCAACGAGCAACGCGTCGATCCGGACGACACCGTGCTGAGCCACGAACAGCCCCTGACGGCGAGTTGCCGGAGGGGCCGTGGGCGTCAGGGGGGGGGGACCGTCGTCAGTCGGTCGTCCGTCGCCGCGGGCGGCGGGCGAGTGCTGCGGCTTGGTCATCGCGGGTGTAGTCGAGCGCCTGGATCGCGTGTTCGACGCGCGAGCGGGTCGTGGGTCGGACGTTGGTGGCGCCGTTGAGGACGCGGGACACGGTCTGGTGTGACACGTGCGCGGCGGCGGCGACGTCGTGGATGGTGGGTGGTTTCGGCACAGCTGGCTCCCGTGGACGTGAGGTGCGGGCACCGTCCGTGGACGACGTGACGGTGCCCGCCGCGAAGCCGGTGGATCAGGAACCGGCCTCGCTGCTCCGCCCGTTCACTCGGTGCCCCGGGTCGGGGCCGGGCGGAGGTCGGAGCGGCCTCAGTGGCCGGCGCCGAGGTTCCCGGCGAGGCGGCCGTGGAAGGCCCGGCTGGCGTCGTTCATGCCGCGGATCTCGACCCGCTTGCCGTGCTGGTGGTACTTCGTCTCGATCGAGTCGAGCGCGGCGACGGTGGAGGCGTCCCACACGTGCGACCTGGTCATGTCGATGATCACGAGCTCGGGGTCGTCCGAGTAGTCGAACTGGGTGATGAGGTCGTTGGAGGAGGCGAAGAACAGCTCACCCTCGACGGTGTACAGCGCGTGTTGTTCACCGGTCGGGAGCGTCTCGATGCTCCGCGAGACGTTGGTGAAGTGGGAGACGCGGCGGGCGAAGACGACCATCGCGGCGATCACACCGATGATCACACCGATGGCGAGGTTGTCGGTGGCGACGACGATCACGACGGTGAGGACCATGACGATCGTCTCGCCGACCGGCATCCGCTTGAGCGTGGAGGGCTTGATGCTGTGCCAGTCGAAGGTCCCGACCGACACCATCACCATGACGGCGACGAGGGCTGCCATCGGGATGATCGCGACGACGTCGCCGAGCCCGACGACGAGGACCAGCAGGAACACGCCGGACAGGAACGTCGAGATGCGGGTCCGAGCGCCGGAGGCCTTGACGTTGATCATCGTCTGGCCGATCATCGCGCAGCCGCCCATGCCGCCGAAGAGGCCCGAGGCGATGTTCGCGACGCCCTGCCCGAGGGCTTCGCGGGTCTTGCGGGAACCGGTGTCGGTGACCTCGTCGACGAGCTTCGCGGTCATCAGCGACTCGAGCAGCCCGACGAGCGCCATGGCGAGGGCGTACGGGGCGATGATCGTGAGCGTCTCGAGGTTCACCGGGACGTTCGGGATGAACAGGCTCGGGAGGCTGTCGGGCAGCTTGCCCTCGTCGCCGACGGTCGGGACGGCGATCGACGCGAACACGGTCACCAGGGTCAGGACGACGATCGCGACCAGGGGTGCAGGGATCGCCTTCGTGAGGCGTGGCAGCAGGACGATGATCGCGATGCCAGCGGCGGCGATCGGCCAGACGAGCCAGGAGACGCCGATGATGTTCGGCAGCTGCGCGGTGAAGATCAGGATCGCGAGCGCGTTGACGAAGCCGACCATCACGGACCGGGGCACGAACCGCATGAGCTTCGCCGCGCCCAGCCCGCCGAGGACGAGCTGGAAGATCCCGCCGAGGAGGACGGTGGCGATGAGGTAGTCGAGACCGTGTTCCTCGACGACGGGCGCGACGACGAGGGCGATGGCTCCGGTGGCGCCGGTGATCATCGCGGCGCGGCCGCCGACGAAGGAGATGACGACAGCCATCACGAACGCCGAGAACAGGCCGACGCGGGGGTCGACCCCGGCGATGATCGAGAACGAGATCGCCTCGGGGATCAGGGCGAGGGCGACGACGAGGCCGGCCAGGACCTCACGGAGCAGGATCTTCGGGTTCCGCAGTGCGGACAGGACGGTGGGGCTGTGGTGCACCTGGACGGGCACCGACTGCGTGACGGTGGTCACGGGTCTCCTTCGGATGGGGGTGCGGGCGCTGCGCCCGCGAGAGCTGTCGTGGGGCGCGTCATCGCGCACGGCCGGCGGCGGCAGAGCGTCCAGCCGGATCCAACCCTTCCGTTGCGGGAAGGTTGGTATGGTTCGACTCTAACGCAACGGAAGGGTTGTTGCGCAAGTGGAGGGTGACGACGTGACGATGTCGAACGAGTACCTGATGCACATCGGCGAGGTCGCCGAGCGCACCGGGTTGAGTGTGAAGACGATCCGCGACTACGACGCCGCCGAGGTGCTGCACCCGTCCGGCCGCACCGAAGGCGGCTTCCGCCTGTACTCCGAGGACGACGTCGCCCGACTCCTGATGGTGCGGCGGATGAAACCGCTCGGGTTCTCCCTCGGGGAGGCCGGGATCCTGGTGGACGCGGTGAAGATGCTCGACGAAGCGCAGCCCGACGTCGACCTGACCGCGGTCCGTTCGCGGGTCGCTGCGTTCATCCGGGACGCTGAGACACGACGAGGGCGCCTCCAGGAGCAGCTGCACATGGTCGACGAGTTCCTCGACGAACTCCGCGCGCACTGACCCGCGCGCGGGCGGCCGCTGGTACTCGCGTGCCGCTGGCCGATCAGCTGTGCAGTGCCGGGTGACGTGGGGCGCGGGCGAAGACGGAGACGACGGCGACGACTGCCGGCAGGATCGCGGCGACCAGCACCGGGGTGGTGTAGTCGCCGGCGACCTCGTGGCCGAGCGCGAGCAGCAGCGGTCCGAACGCGGTCGAGGCGAGGTTCGTCCCGGTCGCGACGCCGCGGATCACGCCGATGTTCGCCGTTCCGTAGTACCGGACGTACGCGGAGGCTTCGATGCCACGCAGGGCTCCGCCGGCGGCGCCGAGGACGAGCCCGTAGAGGACAGCGGTCCACCCGGTGTGCACGATCGGGAGCAGCAGGAGTGCGCCGGTGAGGGTCGTCATCGCGATGGTGACGCCGAACTTCGGCGGGATGCGGTCCGACAGCGCGCCCGTGAGCAGGGTCGCGGCGATGCCGGTGACGGTCTGCGGGAGGAAGTTCGCGGCCGCTTCCCCCGGGGTGAGGCCCCGCTCGCCGAGGACGGCGACCTGGTGGAAGGCCAGCGCGGTGCTGAGCATCCCGGACACCGCGAGCCCGGCAGCGATGGTCCAGAACATGCCGGTGGCGGCCGCTTCCCGGAGCGTCCACACCGGCCCGCCACCGGCAGTTTCCGCGGACTTCCTGCCCTGGGCAGTGGCGGTACGTCGCGGAAGGAGCAATCCGATCGGGATCACGACCGCGGCGACGACGACCGCCTCCACCCGCCACGCGACGTGGATGTCGGTGCCCGCGATCAGGGTCTCGACGAACACCGGCACCAGGGAGATCCCCCCGGAGCCGATCCCTGACGCGATCCCGAGCGCGAGGCCCCGTCGGTCGGCGATGCTGCGGGCGACGAGCGTCGTCGCGGCGAGCGAGAGCGCGCCCTGCCCGGCCATGCGCACACCGACGAACCCAGCCGTCAGGCCGACGATCCCCGCGACGAAGCTCAACGCGGCGAGGAACACGGCGAACGCGACCCCGATGATGATCGTCATCCGCCGGACGCCCCACCGGTCCAACGCTCGACCCGTCAACGGCAGGACGCACGCACCCAGCAGGGTGCCGATGAGGTAACTCGTCGACACCTCCGTCCGTGAGATGCCCAGCTCCCGGATCAGCGGGTCCGTGAACACCGACAGGCCCGCCGTCTGCCCCGGCGCACTCATGACCGACAGGGCACCGCCCGCAGCGATCACCGCGACCCACGGCAACCAGCCACGTACACCCCTCGCCGTCCGGCCGGGCGGCGTCGCTGTCGGATCCGCCGGTGGGACGGCACCCGGGGTGGGCAGGGTGATGTCAGATGTGTTCGGGGAGGACGTGATGCCACGCTCGCTTTCACTGGGGACTCCCGAACCCTACCGCCACGGAAGGGTTGTCGATACCTGGTACAGGGGCCGGGGACACGACGGCGCTACGCTCGCCAGAGCCCAGCAGGACCACGAAGGAGAAGCCGATGACGGAGCGAGCCGCACCGACGACGATGCACATCGGCGAGCTCGCCGACCGTACGGGCCTGTCGAACCGGACGATCCGCCACTACGACGAAGTCGGTCTCCTGCACCCGTCCGGCCGGACCGAGGGCGGCTTCCGGCTCTACACCGACACCGACCTCGCCCGGCTGCTCATCATCCGTCGCATGAAGCCGCTCGGCTTCTCCCTCGAACAGATGGCCGAACTGCTCGCCGTCGTCGACGCCCTCGAGGTCGTCGGTGACGGACCCGGGCAGGCGCGTCTCCGCGAGCAGCTCGACGAGTACATCCGCGACACCGAGCAGCGGCGCGCGAAGCTCGAACAGCACCTCGGCATGGCCGACGAGTTCCTCGGGATCCTCCGCGAGCGGTGAACGCCGGAGCACCTGCGAGGCGATCGGTCGACGAGCGAGGCACGCCGGGGAACGGTCGTTCTCCCCGCGTTGTGGGTCTCGAGGGCCTCCTCACGGCCTGGTTCGATGGTCCCCGTACCGGACTCGTGATCCGGACGGTGTCGTGTCTGGCTGCATTCGGGTTGCAGCCAGGCACTGCTTCCCGTGTCCCGTGTCCCGCCCGTCTCCGGCCGGTCCGCAACTCCTGCACGGGGGCGTTCACGGGATGACCACTGTCCGCGCCCGGTCGGGGGGGTTGCGGAGCAGTAGACAGGGCAGTTCACTCGAGAGCGCACCGTGTTCCACTACGGCAGGGAGACCAGCACCGATGCGTTCGATCGTGTACACCAGCACACAGACCCGTCCGATCACGGACACCGAGCTCGCGCAGATCCTCGCGGTCGGGCGGGAGAAGAACACAGCCCTCGGTGTGACGGGCATCCTGGCGCACAAGGGTGACAACTGCCTCGGGATCATCGAGGGCGACGACGAGACCGTTGCTGTCCGCTTCGAACAGGTCCGCCGTGACCCTCGGCACACGAACGTCCGGATCCTGGCGGACGAGCCCGTCGCCCAGCGGTCGTTCCCGGACTGGTCGATGGCGTTCCAACCGCTCGATCCGCTGATGCAGCAGGTCCCGGGATTCAGTGACCTGTTCGGCCCCAGCCAGCCAGCCGACCCCATGTTCGGCCTGACCCGGGCGCGAGGGCTGTTGGAGTGGTTCCGGAAGCACCCGCTGGCACCCCTGACGAGCCGGACGGCCGAAGCGGACGAAGCACCGCGCACGCGCGCGATCGACGGGGCGATCGCCGCGCTCCACGACGGCGGCGTCTCCCGGTTCACCCTCGACGTCGTCGCTGAGCGCGCGGGCATGGACGCCGACGAGGTCCGTGCGGCGTTCCCGACGGAACGGGCGCTGCTCGCCGCGACCGTCGAACGGTGGACGCAGACGATCGCGGCGCCGCTCGTGCCGTTGATGGCGGAGAAGGGCACCGTCCCGTTCCTGCACGCCCTGCTCGCTGCACATGCGGAGCAGCCGGCACTCATGGAACTCCTCGCCGCGAGTCTCGCGTCCGCCGCTGACCCGACGGTGGAGGGCGCCGACTACCACCGGTCCACCTACCGGCGGTTCCGGCAGTCGATCCGTGACGGGCTCGCAGCGGACGTCCGCGACGGACGGGAGCCGGCGACCATGGACCCGGTCCGGGGCGCGCAGCAGTTGCTGGCGCTGTACGACGGGCTCCGCCTGCAGGCGCTGCTCACCACGGACACGGACCTCGTCGACGCGTTCGACCGCGCGGCGACGCGGATGCGTCGCGGGTGGTCCGAGCAGTACGAACAGCCGTCGTACTGGGACACGCCCGGCGCCGGGACCCGCTAGCGCCTGCGGGACCGCCGCTCGTGCCGTGGTTCGCCACGGCCCGAGCGGCGGCCCCGCACCGTGCAGGAGCAGGGACGGCGCGGCCGCGACCGACCGCCCCGCTCCCCTACCGCTTCAGGTTCGTCAGCTCCTGCAGCACCTCGTCCGAGGTCGTGATGATCCGCGCGTTCGCCTGGAAGCCGCGCTGCGCCACGATCAGGTTCGTGAACTCCTGCGACAGGTCCACGTTCGACATCTCGAGGGTGCCCGAGGCGAGCTGTCCCACACCCGGGTCGCCGGGTGCGCCGACGGTGGCCTGGCCGGAGTTCGCGGTCGCGCGGTACCCGGATGCGCCGGTCTTCTCGAGGCCGGCCGGGTTCGCGAAGGTGGCGAGGGCGATGCGGCCGATCGCCAGCGAGGACCCGTTGGAGAACGACCCGACGACGGTGCCGTCCTTCGAGATCGAGTACCCCTGCAGGGAGCCGGCCGCGCTGCCGTTCTGCTCCGAGATCGACGCGGTGTCGAGCGACGCGTAGCCGGTCGTCTTCGAGACGTCGACGGTGATCCCGCCGACGGTGACGGGGCCACCGCTGGCGAGCGACCCGTCGGTGTTGAACGTCAGCGTCGTCGCCGGGCCGAGCGTCCCGCCGTCGATGCGGCCCTGGACGCTCCACTGCGTCGCCGAGGTCTTCGTGTAGGTCAGCGTGAGGGAGCGCTTCTCGCCGTCCGGGCCGTAGACGGTGGCCTCGCGGACCTTCTGGGCGTCGACGGCGGTCTCGGACGGCAGATTGCCCGTGACCCCGGCCGTCGTGGTCCGCACCGCGGGTGCTGCGGCGTCGATGGGCAGCCGGATGTCGGTCAGGCCGCCACCCTCGTTGACCACACCGTTCGTGGCCGAGTAGCCCTGCACGATCTTGCCGTCGGCGGTGACGAGGCGACCGTCGGCGTCGAAGTCGAACGCGCCGGCGCGGGAGTAGACGGTGTCGTTGCCGAGGCGGGTGACGAAGAACCCGTCGCCGGAGATCATCAGGTCGGTGGCCTTGCCGGTGGCCTGTGCGGAGCCCTGCGCGAAGTTGGTGGAGACGCCGGCGACCTGCACGCCGAGGCCGATCTGCGCGGGGTTCGTGCCGCCGAGGCCGGTCTGCGGTCCTCCGGCACCCTGGGTCATCTGCGACAGGGTGTCCTGGAAGACGGTGGTCGACGACTTGAAGCCGACGGTGTTGACGTTGGCGATGTTGTTGCCGGTGACGTCGAGCATCTGCTGGTGCGAACGGAGACCGGAGATGCCGGAGTAGAGGGAGCGGAGCATGGTGCGACCTTTCGTGGAAGGAAGACTCGTGGAGGGAGGACGAACAGGAGGGGGACGAGGAGCGCGGCCGCGGGTCAGGCGGCCTTGATACCGGAGATCACGTCGAGGTCGACCTCCTTCCCGTTCACGGTCACGGTCGGCACGCTGTTCGCGTACGACACGGCGGTGGCGGTGCCCGAGACCGCGGTCCCGGTGCTCGCGTCGGTGTAGCTGACCTGCTTCCCGACGAGGTTCGCGGCGGCGATCCGCATCTGCAGCGAGAAGTTCTCGTTCGCCGTCGTGGTCTGGTTGGTGATCTGCTCCATCGTCGCGAGCTGCGTCTGCTGGCTGATCATCTGGTTGGTGTCCATCGGCGAGGACGGGTCCTGGTTCCGGAGCTGCGTGACGAGCAGCTTCATGAACACCTCCGAGTCCATCGTCTGGGACTTCTTCGCACCGGCGGTCTGGGCGATCGCCGCTGCCTGCGTGGCAGCGTCCACCGAGCCGGTGATGCCGTCGAGGGGCATGGTGTGGTCTCCTTCTCGTGTCCGCGTCAGGCGAGGACGTCGAGCCCGACGGATCGGACGGTGGTGGGCCGGGTGGTGACCGGCGCGGTCGGGGTGGGGCGGGCCTCCAGGCCGACTCCCGGGCGCAGCACCGTCGGTGCCGGCCGGTCGTCGCGACCGGGCTGCGCGCCCGGGTGGTTCTGGGAGGACAGGTCGAGGGTCGTGGTGGTCCCGCTGCCGGCAGCGTCACGGCGGAGGTCGGGCAGCACCTGCCGGACCGCGTCGCGGCCGGCGTCCGACGCGGCGAAGAGCTCGACGTGCATCCCGTGCGCGGTCACGTGCGCGCGGACCGTGACGGGACCGAGCGCGTCGGGCGTGACCTGCACCGTGACGACGTGGTCGCCGGGACCGGCCTGCGCGAGCGTGAACACCGGGCGCGCGAGCTGCTGTGCGAGGGGCGCCGGGGCGTTCGCCGTCGCCGCGCCCGGCGCGGTGGGGAGCCCGGTCGTCGCGGGTGCGGGGACCGCGAACGGCGTCTCGCCACTGCGCGGGGCGGTCACGACCTGGAGGCTCGGATCACCCTGGCCGCCCGTCCGCCGGTCCGACCCGTGGTCGCTCCGGGCCCCGGTGGCCGGTCCGGTCTGCACGACCAGGGCGGCGGCGGTCGCCGTGCTCGCCGTGCCGGTGTCGGCAGGGCGACCGGCCTGCGGCGCCGACGACACGCTGGTCGCTGCCGTGGGGCCGGCGGCCTCGGCCGCGGCGTCCGTCGTCGCGAGCGGGCTGCTCGCCGTCGTGGTGGGAAGGGTCGTGGCGGTCAGGGTCGCGGTGGTCCCGGTCGTGGTGGTCCCGGCAGTGGTGGTCTCGGTCGTCGTGCTCGCGGACGCGGTCACGGCGACGGCTGTCGCGGCTCCGGGAGCGGCGGAGCTCGACGCCCCGTCCACCGCGACGGGTCCGAGGACCGACGGGGCCGCGACGGTCGAGCCGGTCGCCGCAGAGGTGGCGGTCGTCGAGGGCGCGCCGGGTGCACCGGTCGTCGACGGCGTGGTCGCGAGGACGGGCGTCGTTCCCGCGGACACGTCGGACGAGTCGGACACGTCGCGCTCGAGCGGCGCCGCAGCGGGACGGACCACGGCGGGCTGTGCCGCACCGGGCCGGGGAGCGCCGGACGTTCCTGCAGGTCGAGCGCTCGTGGATGGCACGGCGTCGAGCTGCGGTCCGGTGTCTGCCCGTGACGGCGTTCCGATCCCGTCTGCTGCTGCGCGGTCCGCGGTGCCGGCAGGACCGGCGGTCCCGGCGGCCCCGCGCGTCTCCACGGTTCCGGGCCGGTCGGACGCTCCGGTCGGTCGTGCAGGGCCGACCCCGGGCACGGCACCGTTCGAGGCGGTCCCGCCCTGGGCCGACACCGCATCGTCCGACACGGCGTCGGCGCGGGCCGACGGGACCGCGACGAGGGCGGTGGGCATCGGCACGATGCCGAGCAGCGTCGGATCGGTGGCAGGGGCAGCGGCCGTCGTGTCTGCGGCGTTCGGGGCAGCGGCGGTCGTGTCCGCGGTGTTCGGGGCAGCGGCGGTCGAGGCCGGAGCGCCCGTGGCGGGGGCACCCGAGGCGGCGGCCGTCCCGGACGGCGCACCGGTGACGCCCGCGGTCCCCACCGACGCGCCGCCCGACGTGCTCGACGCGGCCGGCGCGAGCACCGCGGCGAGGGCGGCGCCGAACGGCAGCGCCGAGGTGGTCGCCCCGGCGGTCGCAGCACTCCCCGGTGCGGCGGGAGCCGGGGAGAGGGTCGTCGTGCTCACGGTGCTCATGCGGCACTCCCCCGCATCGCCGACAGGAGTGCCGCGGTCTGCAGGTCGGTGACCGACTGCGCCGCACCTGCTGCGGAGACCGACCGGGTCGCCGCAGGAGCCGCGGCCTCGCTCGGCACGATGCGGC
The DNA here is from genome assembly GCF_023712445.1 of Curtobacterium sp. P97. NCBI lineage: Bacteria > Bacillati > Actinomycetota > Actinomycetes > Micrococcales > Microbacteriaceae > Curtobacterium > Curtobacterium sp. P97. The sequence continues at coordinate 195,282 of NZ_JAMAYF010000006.1, forward strand.
GGATCGTCGCGATGTCGGAGTCCTTGTACCAGTTGTCCACGATCCGGACGTCCTTGCCGGGTCGGGGTGCGTGCAGCACCTTGCCGTCACCGACGTAGATCACGATGTGCTGCTCGCCCTTCGGGATGATGAGGTCGCCCGGCTTCGCGTCCTTGAGCGACCCGACGGGCACCCCCATGTCCGCCTGGTCGGGCACCACGCGCGGCATCGTCACCCCGAGGTCCTTGAACACCGTCTGCACCAGCCCGGAGCAGTCCATGCCGGACCGGGTCGTCCCGCCGAACACGTAGGGCACACCGAGGTACTTCTTCGCGTCCTCGACCACGTCGGACCCGGTGGCGCCGCTGCCGGTCGCCAGGGTGCCGCGGCCCGCGTCGACCGAGGTGGCCGGCGTGCGGGACGCCCCGTCGGCAGCAGCGGTGCCGGCGGCGCCGGCGCTCGTCGACGTCCCGGTCGCGGTCGCCAGGGCGTCGGCGAACGCGCCGGTCGTGGCCTCGTTCGAGGCGGAGCCGCCCGCGGAGGCGGTGGTACCGCCGCGCAGGGCGTCGATCTGGGTGCGGATCTCGGCGATCCGGGAGAGCACGGCGTCGACGCTCATCGGGCACCACCTTCCGTGCGGCGTCGTGCCGCGATCTCGTCGAGGGCGTCCTGCTCGGCGCGCAGGTCGGCGGCGGCCTGCTCGCGGTCGTGGTGGCCCTCGAGCTTCTCGAGGCCGAGCGCGGCACGGCGGGCGGCGGAGTACGCGGTCCGGGCGGCATCGGCATCGGCACGACGGGTGCGTGCGACGGCGTCGAGCTCCTCGAGCATCCCGCGGGTCGAGGCCCGCGCGGCCGCGAGCGCGCTCAGCGTCGCGGCGTCCGTGACGAGCTGCTCCTGCTCGCGGTCCGCCAGGTTCCGCCGCGCGGCGATGCGGGCGTCGGCGGCGTCGCGGACACGGTCGTTCGCGGCGGCCAAGGCGGCGGCGGCGCGGTCCTGCTCGGCGTGCCGCAGACGCAGCAGGCCGGCGAGGGGGAAGCGTCGGGCCATCAGGCGGACACCCCCAGTCGGGCGACGAGGGCGTCGAGGGCTCGCCAGGACGTCCCGGCGTCGGCGCGGTCGTCCATCCCCTGTCGGAGGAACGCGTCGATCGCGTCCTGGTGGGTGACCGCTGCGTCGACGAGCGGGTTCGTGCCGGGCTGGTAGGCGCCGACGTCGAGCAGGTCCTGCGCGTTCCGGCGGGCCGCCATCACCTTCCGGAGCGCGGTGGCCGCAGCACGCTGCCACGGCTCGGTGACCTTCGAGGCGACGCGGGACACCGAGCCGAGCGCGTCGACGGAGGGGAAGTGCCCGGTCACGGCGAGCTTCCGGTCGAGCACGACGTGCCCGTCGAGGATGCTCCTGGCGCTGTCCGCGATCGGCTCGTTGTGGTCGTCGCCGTCCACGAGCACGGTGTAGAGCCCGGTGATGCTGCCGACCCGGTCGGTGCCCGCGCGCTCGAGGAGCCCGGCGAGCACCGAGAAGGTCGACGGCGGGTAGCCCCGGGTCGCGGGCGGTTCGCCCACGGACAGTCCGATCTCGCGCTGCGCCATCGCGACGCGGGTGAGCGAGTCCATCATGAGCACGACGTCCTGCCCGGCGTCGCGGAACGACTCCGCGATCCGGGTGGCGACGAACGCCGCGCGCAGGCGCATCAGGGCCGGCTCGTCGGACGTCGAGACCACGACGATCGAGCGGGCGAGGCCCTCGGGCCCGAGGTCGTCCTCGAGGAACTCCCGAACTTCGCGGCCGCGCTCCCCCACCAGGGCGATGACGTTGACGGCTGCGTCGCTCCCGCGCGCGATCATCGACAGCAGCGAGGACTTGCCGACGCCGGAGCCGGCGAACAGGCCCATGCGCTGTCCACGACCCACGGTCGTCAGGGTGTCGAGCACGCGGACGCCGAGCTGCATCGGCGCGTCGATCCGCGTTCGCGCCATGGCGTTCGGCGTCGCGTGGTCGAGCGGCACCCAGCCGTCGGTGTCGAGCGGACCACGGTCGTCGATCGGCCGCCCGAGCCCGTCGAGCACCCGGCCGAACAGCCCTGCACCGGTCGGCACCAGCACGGGACGACCGGTCGGGCGGACGGGGGTGCCCGCGGTCACCGCGACGAGGCGTCCGAGCGGCATGCAGCGCACACCCGTGGGATCGGTGGCGACGACCTCGACGGGGGTCTGCGGACTGCCCTCGGTGCCGACGGTCAGGACGTCGCCGATCCGGGCCTCGACCCCGGCGACGGTCAGCCCGAGGCCCACCGCGCTCGTGACGAGGCCCACGCGCTGCGGCGCGGCGAGGGCGATCGCCTCGTCGAGCCCACGGGGACGGAGGAGGGTCGCGGTCACCGGGACGCCTCCGGCCGGTCGGCGGAGCGGCTCAGCGCCGCGCGCGCACGGTCGAGCGCTGCGCCGATGCGGAGGTCGAGCAGCCCGTCCGGCAGGTCCACGACGGCGTCGCCGTCGAGCAGCGCCACGTCCGGCACGACCGGGACCGGCAGCGCGAGGTCGGCGACGCGGGCTGCGTCGGCGGGGCTGAGCCGGACGGCCACCGCGACGGTGGCGTCGACCGAGGCGAGCGCCCGACGGACGGTCGCCTCCGCACCGGTGGTGGGGCGTGCCTCCTGGCCGTCGCCCTCGCCGGTCGCGTCGTCCTGGCGCCCGGAACGCACCACGTGTCCGACGACGGCCTCGGCCAGGTCGAGCGCAGCGTCGACCAGGGACTCCTCGGCGTCGGCCAGCACCGGCACGACCTGGGAGAGCATCGCGTTCGTGGCCGCGTCGAGCACCTGGACACGGCGGACGGTCTCGGCCTGGAGCGCCGCGAGTCGCGTTGCGTGCTCGGCCTCGAGCCGGGCGTGCAGCGCAGCGGTCTCGGCCTGGGCGGCACGGAGGCCCGCGGCGTAGCCCGCGGCGTGGCCGCGCACGTCGGCGGCCGCTGCGAGGTCGCGGGTCGTCGCGCTCCCGAGCACGGGGAACGCGACGCGCTGCACGGTGGTGTCAGTCAACGAGCTCGTCCTCCTCGGCGCGGTGGACGGTGATCGTGCCCTCGGCCTCCAGCTCGCGGACGGAGCGGACCACCTCGGCGCGCGCCTCCTCGACCTGCGAGACGCGCACGGGGCCCATGGCCTGCAGCTCGTCGTCCAGCAGCTCGCGGTTGCGCTCGGACACGTTCGCGCGGATCGTCTCGACGACCGGCGTCGGCGCACCCTTCATGGCGGTCGCGAGGAGCTTCGAGTCGATGCCGCGGAGCACCTGCTGGATGTCGCGCGACTCGAGCTTGACGATGTCCTCGAACGTGAGCATCCGCGAGCGGATGTCCTCCGCGAGCTCCGGGTCGCGCGCCTCGAGGCCGTCGAGCACGGCCTTCTCGGTGGCGACGTCCGAGCGGTTGATGATCTCGACCAGGGGCGCGATGCCGCCGACGACCTCGACGCTCTCGCGCGGCGAGACCACGGCACCGGCGCGCTGGCGGAGGACGCCGGCGACGATCCCGACGGCCTCGGGGGTCGCCGTGCCCATCGTCGCGAAGGCCTGGGCGACGTCGGTGCGGACACGGTCGTCGACCCCGGCGAGCACCGCGCTCGCCTGCCCGGGCTGCAGGTGCGCGAGCACGAGGGCGATGGTCTGGGGCAGCTCGCCCTCGAGCAGGCTGACGACCTGGCCGGGTTCGGCGTCGTCGAGGAACTCGAACGACTGCCCGGCGAGGTTCGAGGCCAGCCGGTCCATCACGCCCGCGGCGCGTTCGGACCCGAACGACGCCTCGAGCAGCCCGAGCGCGGCGTCCTTGCCGCCGCGCTTCTGCACGCGGCCGCGCTGCGTGATGCGGTGGAACTCGCTCATCGTGCGGTCCACGACGGAGTCGTCCACGCGGCGCATCCGGACGATCTCGGCGCTGATCTCCTCGGCCTCGAGCTCGGTGAACTGCTTCATCACCTCGGCCGCGCGCTCGGTCTCCATCTGCATGAGGATGAGCGCGACCTTCTGCGCGCCGGTCAGGGCGCGGTCGGTGGTGCCCCCGCCGGCGGGGACCGGGACGAGCGCGCTCACACCGGCGACCGGTCGTCGAGGAGCCCGCGGAGCAGGTCGGCGGTGCGCTTCGGGTCGCGCTCGGCCAGCGCGGAGATCTCCTGCCGGCGACGCTCGGCGCTGATCTCGTCCGTCGTCAGCACCTCGGTCGGGGCGTCGTCGTGGGGCAGCGTCTGCAGCGCGACCGTCTGCGGCTCGACGGCCGGGATCGCCAGGTCGTCGGTACCGAGGGGCAGTTCGAACGTCTCACCGGCGAAGGCGTCGAGCTCACCGACGTCGACGGCCTCGCGCGACTGACGGCGGGCACGGCGGGCCAGCACGATCGCGAGCACGATCGCGGCGGCGAGGACGGCGACGACGATGCCGGCGGTGCGGATGGCCGACCACATGGCCTGCTGCTGCTCGGCCTGCTGCTGCTCCTCGAGGGCCTTGGCGGCGTCCTTCGCCGCGGAGTCGTCGAAGTCCATCATCGCGACGCGGACCTGGTCGCCCCGGGCGTTGTCGGCTCCGGCGGCGGCGGACACCAGGTCGTTGATGCTCTGCAGGTTCGCGTTCTGCACCGAGTCGGCGCGCGAGTTCAGGGCGACCGAGATGGTCTGCCGCTCGACACCACCGGCGGGGATCTGCGTCGTCTCGGTGGTCTTGTCGACGGCGTTGTTCTTCGTCGCCGACTCGTTCTTGTAGCCGTCGTCACCGGCGGCCGTGCCGTTCGTGGTGGTGCCGCCGGCGGTCCCGTTCGGCACCGCGATGTTGTCCGGACCGAGGACGCCGGTCGCACCGGCGCCCGCACCGGACCCGGAGCCGTACTCCTCCGTCGAGCTGGACTCGTTGAGGGCGACCGCGCCGCCCTTCGGCTGTGCGAAGCTCTCCGACGTCCGGGTGCCCGACTGCTGGTTCATCGTCGCCGAGACCACCACGCTCGCGTTGCCCGGTCCGAGCGTGGTGTCGAGCAGGTCCTGGATCTTCTTCCGGGTGGCCGCGTCGTAGTCGGCGGCCTGGTCGGCGCCGCTGCCGGTCGCTCCGGTACCGACCGCGGAGAGGGTCTGGCCCTTCTGGTCCACGACGGAGACGTCGGTGGGCTGCATCCCCTCGACCGCGGCGCTCGTCAGGTGCACGATCGACTGCACCTGGTCCGTGGTGAGCTGCGCGCCGTTCTCGGTCGCGACGAACACCGACGCCGTCGGGTCCTTCTCCTCGGACACGAAGACGGTCTTCTCGGGGATGGCGAGCTGCACGGTGGCGGCCTTCACGCCGTCCATCGACGAGATCGTCTTCGCCAGCTCGCCCTCGATCGCCCGCTTGTAGGTGACGTCCTGCTGGAACTCCGAGCTCGTCACGCCCATCTTGTCGAGCAGCGAGTAGCCGCCCTCGTTCGACGACGGCAGGTTGTTCGACGCCGCCTTGAGCCGCTCCGAGTACACCTTGTCCTGCGGCACGAGGATCGTCGCGCCGCCGTCGGTCAGCTGGTACGGCACGCCGTCGGTCGTCAGCTGGTCGGTGATCGAGCTCGCGTCGGCTGCGGCCAGTCCGGTGAAGAGCGGCGCGTAGGACGCCTTGCCGAGCCAGCTGGCGAGGGCGATCCCGCCGAGCACGAGTGCGGCGACGCCGATCAGCGCGATGGTGCGCTGCGCGGCGGAGAAGCCCTTCACGTAGGCGACGAGCCGCCCCCACGTGTTCTGCATCGCGGCGGGCATCAGGCCTGCATCCGCATGATCTCGTTGAACGCGTCGACGCCCTTGTTGCGGACGGCTGCGACGAGCTCGAGGGTGACCTGGGCACGGGTGGACGCGATGGTGGCGTCGTGGATGTCGTCGAGGTTGCCCGTGACGGCCTTGAGCGCCAGGGTCTTCGAGTCGCTCTGCAGCTGCTGGAGCCCGTCGACCGCGTTGCCGAGGCTCGCGGCGAAGCCGTCGCCGCCGGAGGCCGGCTGGACCGCGCCGGCGCCCGCGGCACCGCCGAGCGCTCCGGCACCGGTCGCGGCGTCCGTGGCGCCGGCGAACGCACGGGTCATCGCGTTGGTGGTCACACCGTTCAGTGCGTCGATGGGCATCAGTTCTTCCCGATCTGCAGTGCCGCCTCGTAGGCGGTCTTGGCACGGTCGACCACGGCGGCGTTCGCCTGGTACCCGCGCTGGGCCATGATGAGGTCCGCCATCTGCGTGCCGAGGTCGATGTCCGGCATGCGGACGTAGCCCTCCGCGTTCGCGAGCGGGTTGTCCGGGTCGTAGGTCACGCGTCCGGCGGCGCTGCCGAACGCCGCGCCCTTGACGTAGGCGCCCGACGTGCCGGCGCCCTCCTGGACCTCGACGTAGCGGGCCTGGAACGCGGAGTCGTCCATCGAGCGGACCGTGTTGACGTTGGCGATGTTGTCCGAGATCGCGTCGAGCCACTTCCGGTGCACGGTCATGCCGGTGCTCGCGATGCCGATCGCGTCGAAGGTCGTCACGAGTTCGTCCGCATCGCGGCGCGGAGGGCCGTCGCCTCGCCGCCGACCGCCTGGGTGGCGAACTGGTAGCGCAGGACCGTGTCCACGTTCGACAGGGTCTCCTGGTCGAGGTTGACGTTGTTGCCGATCTCGTTCGTCGGCTCGAGGCTGCGCGCGGTGGTCGCGGTCGCGTGCCCGTCACCGTGCACGATCGACTGCGCGAGGGCGTCCTCGAAGCGCACCTTCTCGGCGTGGTAGTTCGGCGTGTTGATGTTCGCGACGTTGTTCGCGATGGTGCGCTGCCGCAGCGACAGCCCGTCGAGCGCGCTCTGCAGCGCGACGCTCGTCACGGAATCGAACACGGGTGGCCCGTCCCCTCGGTGTGCGACGTCGTGCGACGTCGCCGATTGGCGGTGGCCGATCCGTGGCCGAACGAGTGAGCGATCCGTGCTCGGAGGGCGCTGTCGGCGGCGGCGCTGGGGACGTTAGGGCTCGCCCCGAACGGGGGGCGGGGGCTGGCTGCGGCGGCGGGGCTCGTCGAACACTCGTCGCGTGCTCCGCTGTGGTGCGACGAAGCCGCTGTCGTCCGACGACGCATCTGTCGTCCCGGCCGGAGGTGCGCGACGGCCCACGACCGACACGACGGAACCGCTGTCGTGCGACGACGCATCTGTCGTCGTGCTCGCTCGAGCAGGCGCGCCTCAGGCGGAGGCGTCCAGGTACACGGAGCCGCGTGGCTCGTCCGTCGCCGCGACCTGACGGAGCGCGCCGAGGTGCTCCAGGGTCTGCCGCCGCTCGGTCTCGAGCGTCGACATCCGGTCGCGCTGCGCGGCCAGCAGCCGGGAGGCACGACCCACCAGCGCGCGCGGCACCGGTCCGAGCGTGGTCGGGACGATCCACGGGGTCACGTCGACGACGGTCGCTGCGGTGCCGTCCGTGGTCGAGTCGATCGTGGTCAGCTCGTGCTCGAGGGTGTCGAGCACCGCGGCCCACGCACCGTCGGCGGTCTCCGCGGCGGGAGTGGGGTGCGGGTCAGGCGACACCGAGCGCTCCCCCGGTGCCGACCTGCGGCGCCTGGGTCGTCGGCAGCGCCGCGGCGGCCTCGTGCCACGACTGGCGCAGCGGCTCCAGGATCCGGATGCAGTCGCGCGTCGCCTGCACGTCGCGGTGCACGTTCGCGGTGATCAACGACGTCGACGCGTAGTTGTAGATCGCGAGGAGCCCCTCGCCGCCGTCCCACACGTCGATACGGAGCGTGGACGACAGCTCGCCGACGATGGCCTGGGCGTGCAGCAGCTGCTCGCGCGCGGCCTCCCAGTCGGACGTCGTCTGCGCGGCCTCGGCGCGGTGCAGGTCGAGGAGCAGCCGGTCGTAGAGCATCGTGACGAGCTGTGCGGGCGTCGCCGAGAGCACGGCCTCGTTCGTGTACTGCGCTCGGCGCTGGTCGGTCACCGTGCGGGGCTGTGCGGCCTGACGGAAGGCGGCGGACTGCAGGTCGAAGGCGTTCATGGTCGTTCCCGTCACTTCGACGTCGATGCCAGCTGGCTGGAGAGCCACGCCGACTGGGACTGGAGCTTGCTGAGGCTGGTCTCGAGGGCGGAGTACTGCGCCTGCAGCGTGGCCCGTCGTGCGGTGAGCCGGTCCGACCAGTTGTCGATCTGCGTCGTCAGGTCCTTCGCGACCGACTGCTGCCCGGTGATCGAGGTCGTGATCGACCCCGTGTACTTGTCCGACGCGGCCGTCGCCGCGGCACCGACGTTCGTCGCGACGCCGGACAGCATGGCCTGGGTGCCCTGCGGGTCGTCCGCCAGGGCCTTCTGGAAGACCGCGGCGTCGAAGCTGAAGGTGCCGTCCTTCTGGATGACGATGCCGATGGACGACGGCGACTTCCCGTTGACCGGCGTCGACATCGTCGTGGTGAGGCGCTGTACCGCGTCGCGGGTCGTGCCGTCCCCGGTCAGGACCCCGGCCTTCGTCGACGTGGTGCCGGTGGTCGGACTCGTGGTGCTCGTCACCGCCGTGTTCGTGGCGTAGTACGAGGTGATGGCGTTGAGCGCGTCGACGAGTCCGGACGCGACGGCCTGGGCCTTCGTGGTGTCCTGCGCGACCGTGACGGTCACCGGGTCGGTGGTGGTCTGCGTGACCGTGACGTCGAGCCCCGGCAGCAGGTCGTCGAACGTGTTCGTGGGGCTCGTGACCGTCTGCGCGGCGGCGGTCCCCGCCCAGAGTGTGACGCTCGCGTCCTTGCCCTGGGTGACGACGGCGGCCCCCGGCTGGGTGAAGACGTTCGTCGCGGTCCCGGCCGTCACGTCGTCGGACAAGCCGCGGTACAACGCGAAGGAGGCCGCTGCGCCGGTCTTCGTCGCGCTGAGCTGCAGGCGGTAGAGCTTCGTGCCGTCGGTGTCGGTCCCGGCCGCGACCTTCGTCGCGGTCACGCCGGCGCCGGCCTTGTTGATCGCGGTGACCGCGTCGTCGAGCGACCCCGAGGCCGGTGTGACGGTGGTCCTCTTCCCGTCGGCACCGACGAGCGTGAGCGGCTCGGCTGCGGAAGCCCAGGTCGACATCGCGGCGGTGACGCCGACGTGCGCGGCCGCGGTCGACCCGACCTGGAAGCTGACGGAGCCGGCCGAGGCCGTGGCGTCGGTCGCGACGGTGACCCCGGTGGACGAGCTCTTCGCGGCGTACACGTCGAGCGAGGTGGCCTTGGCTGCGTCGCCGGCCTTCGTCGCGAGCGTCTGCACGAGCGAGTTGATCGTCTGCAGCGACGACACGAACGAGTTGGTGTCGGTGAGCTTGTTCTTGAGCAGGGTCTGCGGGACCTGCTCGATGGTCATCAGCGAGTTGATCAGGTCGGAGGTCTTGAGACCGCTGACCAGACCGTCGATCGCGAGACTGTTGCCCGAGACGGACGACGTCGACATCGCGGGGCTCCCTGTCGTCGGGGGTGGTCGTGGGTGTGGTGACGCCGCCGTCCGGAGGACTCGAACTCCTCCGGACGACGGCGTCGGTGGTGCTAGCGGAGGAGCGAGAGCACGCCCTGGGTGCTCTGGTTCGCCTGCGCGAGCATCGAGGTGCCGGCCTGGCTCAGGATGTTGTCGCGGGTGTACTTGACCATCTCCTGCGCCATGTCGACGTCGGTGATGCGCGAACCAGCAGCGGTCAGGTTCTCCTTGGCCACGTTCGTCACGTTGATGGCGTGGTCGAAGCGGTTCTGGATCGCACCGAGCGTCGAGCGGGCCGACGAGACCTTCGCGATCTGGTCGTCGATGATCGCGATCGACGCCTGCGCCTTCGTTGCGTCGTCGAAGGAGATTCCGCCAGTCAGCGGCTGGTCAGCCTTCCCCTCGGCAACTCCAGTGCCGGGCTCGGCGACTGCGACCGTGCCACCGTTGCGAGCAGTGATCGCGATGCCGTCGCCGGCACCGTTCGCATCCTTCGTCACAGTGACCGTGAAGTTCTTCGAGAAGTTCGCGTCGGCGTTGAGCTTGTCTGCGTACTGCTGAACGCTCTTGAAGGAATCCGCTGCTCCGAGATCACCCGTGGTCACCTCGGTGGTCTCGCCGCCCTTCGAGACCGTGAACTTCGCCGCTCCTGCAAGGGCAGAGACGTCGGCGATCGCGAACTTCGTCGCGGCGGAGCCAGTACCACCCTTGAGGTTGTCAACGATGGACGACACGTTGGCGTCCTTGAGGTCGACCTCGATTTGGTTCTCCGCACCGGCGTTCGCTCCGACCTGGAACTTCAGCGAGCCGTTGTTGTTGAGCAGCGACGTGCCGTTGAAGTTCGTCGACGAGGCGATACGACCGAGCTCCTCCTGCAGCTGGCCGACCTCCGTGGAGATCGCCTTCCGCGACGTGGCGTTGTTCGAGTCGTTACCCGCCTGGACGGCCAGGTCGCGCATGCGCTGGAGGATCGAGTGGGTCTCGGTGAGGCCACCTTCAGCGGTCTGCACGACGGAGATGCCGTCCTGCGCGTTGCGGGCGGCGACCGTGAGGCCACCGACCTGCGACTTGAGTCCCTCGGAGATCGTCAGACCGGCAGCGTCGTCGGCAGCACGGTTGATGCGGAGACCGGTCGAGAGCTTCTCGAGGGACTTCGACAGGTCGTTCTGCGTCGCGTTGAGGTTCCGGTACGTGTTGAGTGCCGAGAGGTTGGTGTTGATGGACATACCCATGGTGGTTTCCTCCGTGAATCCTTGGGTGGTGGTGTCTGCCCGTCCATGGGCTGACATCCGTGACTCTCGGCAGGTCCGCCGAGGTCGTTAGGTGTCGGCGAGGAAATCTCCTCGCCGAAGATCAGCTGGCTGCGACGACCGTCGGCACCGACGCGTCCTGCACGGCCCGGGCGACCCCGGCAGCGGCGTTCGCCGCGACCCGCGCCAGGTACGCACTGCGCCGCGCGGCGGTCGTGCGCGACACCGGCTCGACCGCGGTGCCGTCGCCGTAGTGCTCGGCGAGGCCGTCGCGCAGGAGCCGCATCGCCTCGGACCGCTGCTGCGACACCGCGGAGTGCGTGATCCCGAGCTCGGCCGCGACCTCGGTGACCGAGCGGTCGCCGAAGTAGACGTTCTCGACGACGTAGCGCATCCGGTCGGGCAGCGCGGCGACGGCGGCGCGCAGGTAGCGGCGCTTCTCGGCCTCGAGCAGGTCCTCACCGGGCAGCGGGTCCTCGGACGCGATGACGTCGTGCACGGTCTCGTCGATCGTGCCGACCGTCCGGGCGGCGTCGGACATGGCGTCGGCTGCTGTCTGGCGGTCGACGCCCATCGCGTCGGCGATCTCCTGCACGCCGACCGAGCGACCGAGTCGGGCGGACAGGGCCTCCTGCGTCGCGAGGGTCTCGCGGATGCGCTTCCGGGTGCCGCGCGACGCCCAGTCGGACGAGCGCATGTCGTCGGCGAGCGCACCGGTGATCCGGGTGCGGGCGTAGGCGCCGAAGGGCACGCCGAGCTCCGGGTCGAAGGCCTCGGCGGCGGCGACGAGTGCGAGCGAGCCCACGGCAGCCAGGTCGTCTCGGTCGAGGTGGGTGGCCCGCGCACGGACGTCCGACACGATGTAGCCGACGAGCGGCAGGTGCTCCACGATCATCGCGTTGCGTGCGTTCCGGTCCATTGGCTTCCCCTGGTCGACGTGCTGACTGACCCGTCCGTGGGCGCGACGGACACCGGCCCTCGGGAGGCCGGTGCGGTCGACGAAGAACCACCCGGTTCCCTCCGGGCGGTGCACCCGCGCCCCTGCGACGCGGTGCGGGAGTGTCCCCCGCGGTGCGGTTCGAATGTATCGGCTGGGAAGTGACCGGTGCAGGCTGTGAACGTCCCCAGTGCGGGGGGACGCGGGGTTCCGGCGGTCCGCACTTCGGCGGACAAACCGGCACGAACCGCCGGTTCTGTCCCCCGGTCTGGGTGACGGTGCGTCCCCCGGGAGCGCACGGCCGGGAGGCGGGGCACCGCTCCGCCGAGCAGCGCCGGCCCGTCTCGTACCCGCGTCCACCGCCGCGGTCCGCTTACGACGGACCGCTCGGCGTCGATAGTCCCCGCTGTCCACCGGAAGGCGGACCGGCACGACCCGCTGGTCGCCGACACCGATCCCGAACCGGGAGGAGCCATGAGCGTGAACGACCTGTCCGCCGTCCTCTGGCGCGAGCGCGAACTGCTCGAACTGCTCACGTTCAAGCTCGAGGAGGAGCAGCTCCTGCTCGCCGCCGGGCGCTCCCGCTGGGTGTCGCACGCCAGCCGCGAGGTCGAGCAGGTCCTCGAACGGCTCCGCAGCACCGGGCTCGAGCGCGCCGCGTCGAGTGCCGCCGTCGCCGAGGAGTGGGGTGTCGACCCCGATGCTCCCCTGCGCGACGTGGTCGCCGCCGCGCCGAACGGCCCCTGGGGCGAGATCCTCGCGACGCACCTCGCCGCGATGGTCGAGCTGACGACGCACATCGGCGCGCTCCGCGACGAGAACGACCGCTTCCTCCGGACGGCTGCCCAGGCCACCGAGGAGACCCTCGCCGGCTCGGTCGGCGACGCGTCCACGTACGACGCCTCGGGCAGCTCCGGCTCCCGTCCCGACGGCGCACGCCTGTTCGAGGGGACCCTGTAGCACCGTGGTGAGCACCTTCGGATCCCTCGCGACCGCCTACTCCGGCCTGACCGCGGCACGCGCCGGCATCGACGTCACCGGGCAGAACATCGCCAACGCCGGCACCGCCGGGTACACGCGCCAGCGCGTCACGCAGTCGTCGGTCCCCGCCGTGCAGACCGGTTTCGTGCACGGCACCGCTGCCCTCGCCGGGCAGGGCGTCTCCGTCGACGGCATCGCACGCCTCGGCTCCCTGACGCTCGACGCCGGCCTCCGGGCGGCGACCGGCTCGTCGTCCTGGGCACAGACCCGCGCGACCGGGCTCTCGGCGATCGAGGACGGCCTGCACGAGCCCGGGAAGAACGGCCTGTCGGCACAGCTCGACGTCTTCTGGTCAGCGTGGGGCGACCTCGCCGCGCACCCCGACGACGCGGGCGCCGCGTCGTCCGTGATCGCCGCCGCGACCACCGTCGCGACCGCCCTCGCCACCGGCTCGAAGGCGCTCGACACGCAGTGGACGACGGTCCGTTCGACGGCCGCGACCCAGGTCGACCAGCTCAACGACGCGGCGGAGCAGGTCGCCGGGCTGAACGTGCAGATCCGGTCGGCCCTCGCCGCCGGTGGCAGCGCGAACGAGCTGCAGGACCAGCGCGACCGGCTCACGCAGCAGATCGCGGGACTCGCCGGTGGCACGGTACGGACGAACACCGACGGCACCGTCGACGTCCTCCTCGGCGGCAACCCGCTCGTGCAGGGCGACACCGTCCGCACCGTCGCGCTCGAGGGCGGCGCGCGTCTGGGCGACGGCGCTGCCGTGTCCCTCCGCTGGACCTCGGGCAGTGCCGGCTCGGTGACGCTCGACGGCGGCTCGATCGGTGGCGCGCTCGCACTCCTCGCCCCCGCTGCCGGCGGCACGGGCGGCGCCATCGCCGAGGCGTCAGCCGCGTACGACCGGGTCGCGACCCGACTCGCCGAGACCGTGAACACCGAGCACGCGAAGGGCACCAGGCCCTCGGGTGCCACCGGAGCGCCGTTCTTCGCCCTCGCCGCGGGCACCCCGGCCGCGCAGGGCCTCTCGGTCGTCCCGACCGACGGCGACGGGCTGGCGACGCGGAACGCGGCGGGACAACTCGACGACTCGTTCGCCGACACGCTCTCGCGACTCGGCACGGTCGCCGGGGGTGCGGACAGCACCTGGGCGAGCTTCGTGGCGGGGGTGGGCAGCGCCTCCCGGACGGCCTCGTCGGAGGCGACCCTCACCGGACTCGCGCTCACCAGCGCACGCACGCAGCAGCAGTCCGGCGCCGGCGTGGACCTCGACGAGGAGAACGTCAACCTGCTCAGCTACCAGCACGCCTACCAGGGCGCAGCGCGCGTCCTCACCGCGGTCGACGAGATGCTCGACACGCTCATCAACCGCGTCGGACTCGTCGGGAGGGGCTGACCGTGATCACCCGTGTGACCACCCAGATGTCGATCACGGCCGCGACGGAGCGGCTGCAGGCGAACGCCGCCCGCGTCGCCGACGCCACGCAGCGCGCCACCACGCTGCAGGCGATCGCGAAGCCGTCGGACGACCCGGTCGGCACCGGCTCGTCGATGCAGGTGCGGAAGGAGCAGGCCGCCGCCGCGCAGTACACGCGCAACGCGAACGACGCGGTGGGCTGGCTCGCGACGACCGACAGTGCCCTGTCCGGCGCCCACGCGGTGCTGACGACGGTGCGGGACCTGACCGTGCAGGCCGCGAACTCCGGTGTGATGGACGACACCGCCCGCGACGCGTTCATCACGCAGTTCCGGGCGCTCAAGGCCGACCTCGAGTCCGCCGCCAACACGACCTACGGCACGCGGTCGGTCTTCGCCGGCTCCTCGACCGAGGCGACCGCCTACACGAGCGCCGACGGCTTCGCCGCTGCGACCACCGCGGTGTCCCGACGCGTCGGCGACGCCCAGACCGTGCGGGTCGACACCCCGGGGGCCGCGGCGTTCGGCTCCGGCGCGACGTCGGCCTTCGCGGTGATCGACGGCATCGTCGCCGACCTGCAGAACGGTGTGAACGTGAACCCGAAGCTCAACGACGTCGACGCGGCGTTCGGCACCCTCCGTGCGGCGCAGGCCGACGTGGGTGTGCGGCACGCGGCGGCACTGGGGGCGCAGGACGCGCTGAAGACCTCGTCCGTCGCGCTGGAGACCCGTCGCGCCGGCATCGAGGACCTCGACCTCGCCGGTGCGGTCCTCGACCTGCAGGTGCAGCAGACCACCTACCAGGCAGCCCTCGCCGTCACCGCGAAGGTCCTGCAGCCGACCCTGATGGACTACCTCCGATGAGCATCGACCTGACCTTCCCCACCCCGCCGTTCGGGCTGTCGCCGGCGCCCGTGTTCACCCTGGAGCCCGTCGAGGGTGCCGAGGGGCTCTTCGCCCTGCACGGCGACGACGCGCGGCTGTTCCTGCTCGACGCCGCGGTGCACCTGCCCGACTACGCGCCCGAACTCACCGACGAGCAGGCGGCCCTGATCGGCCTGACCGACCCCGCCGACGCGATGCTGCTCGTGGTCGCCAACCCGGGGGCGTCCGGCACGACGGTGAACCTGCTCGCGCCGGTCGTCGTGCACGCGCGCACGGCCGTCGGCGCCCAGTTCATCCTCGAGGACCAGGACCTGCCGCTGCGCGCGGAGCTCGCGCGGCGGTAGTGCCTGGGGCCCTGGCGCACGCTGCGGGCGCGGGGAGCGGGGCTGGCTGGCTGGCGCTGTCGTACGACTCACCCGCTGTCGTACGACAACGGATTCGTCGTACTTCTCGCGAGACCGCGGCCCCTCGCGGCCGACACGACAAGTGCGCTGTCGTACGACATCAACGTTGTCGCACTGCTTGCGCAACGGCGGCGTCTCGCGGCCGGCGCGACAGATGCACTGTCGTACAACATGGACGTTGTCGCACTCCTCGCCGCCATCTCTCCTGCACAGCCGGGAGGCGCGGCTCACCGTCCCCAGTTCGGCCAACTGCCGTCGTCGATGCCGATCCAGAGCACGAGGCTTGCGGGCATGCACGAACGAGTCCTCGCCGTCCCCCTCATCCACACGAGCTGTTTCCCCTCCGCCGAGCGCCGTGCGCTCCAACGTCGCGCACAGCGCGGCGACCTGCGGAGGATCCGCCCCGGTGTCCTCGTCGACCCAGGAACGGTCGTCGGTCTCCTGCCGGAGGAACACCACCTGCTGCTGGTCCGCGCCACTGCACACCGCATCCGTCCGCCGACACTGTTGGCGCACCGCAGCGCCGTCCTCGCCCACGGACTCCCCCTCGTCGGCGCCCTGCCGGATCGAGTGGAACTCCGCGACCCGCGGCGTTCTCGCGTGGAGACGACGACGTACCAGCGAGTCCGGCCAACCGTCGCGCGTGCGCCCCGCGGCCGATGGGAGGGGACGCCGCCATACACCCCCTCCAGGTTCGGAGGGCTCACGGTCGAACCGCTCGTCGACGTCCTGGTGGACATGGCCGTGACCGAACCGCTCGGCGCAGTGCTCCCGGCCGTCGACGCGGCGTTGCACGATCGCCGTGTGCTCCCGGAGATGCTGGCGGAGGCGGCCGACACGGTCACCGTTGCACGTGACAAGGCGGCGACGGCGCTCGGGATGGGGTCGGCGCTGTCCGACTCTCCGGCGGAGTCGGTGTGCCGGGTGCGCTTCCGACTGCTCGGGACGCCGGAGCCCGTCCAGCAGCACGTCTTCAGCCGCGCGGGAGACCGGACGGCAGTCGTCGACTTCTGGTTCCCGGACCAGGGCGTCGTCGTCGAGGTCGACGGGCGGGCGAAGTACGGCGACGGTGCGGACGCCGCCGCCGCACACTGGCAGGAGAAGCAGCGCGAGGACTTCATCCGGTCGTTCCCCGAGGTCCGCACGGTCGTTCGGGTCGTCTGGGCCGACCTGATGGAACCCGAGCGCTTGCGCGCGAAGCTCCTCCGAGCGGGTGTGCCGTGCCGGTGACGACGACCCGCACGACCACCGAGCCGGCGCGCGCGGCATCCTGCGAGTGCGGAGCTCCCACCGCGTCGGCGTACGTTCTGCGTCATGGCCCGACAGCACAACGACGGGGCGATCGTGCCGATGCCGCCCGCCCCGGTCCAGTCCGACACCCGCGACGACCGCACCCCCGCACCCGAGAACCCCACGGGGTGGACCAAGATGCTCGACCGCGTCATCGCCGTGCAGCGTCCCGTGGTGGTCGCGCACGTGAACGCCGTGCGGCGTCGCCACCCGGATGCGAGCCCCGCCGAGGTCATCCAGATCCTCGAGCGGCAGTACCTCACAGCGGTGACCACGGGTGGCGCTGCCGTGGGAGCGAGTGCGGTGATCCCCGGTGTCGGCATGGCAGCGGCGCTCGGCCTCAGCGGTGCCGAGACGGTCGGCTTCCTCGAGGCCACGGCACTCTTCGCGCAGTCGGTGACCGAGGTGCACGGCATCGCCCTCGAGGACCCGGAACGCTCGCGCACCCTCGTGATGGCCCTCATCCTCGGCGCTCCGGGGACGCAACTCGTCAAGCAGCTCGCCGGTCAGGCCACCGGGGGCCAGGCACGCTCGGCGTTCTGGGGCGAGATGGTGACCGCGTCCCTGCCGAAGCAGGTGGTGAGCGGCATCGGTGGCAAGGTCCGCGACCAGTTCATCAAGCGCTTCGCAGCGCGGCAGGGCGCCTCGGTCCTCGGCCGTGCTCTGCCGTTCGGCATCGGCGCGGCCGTCGGCGGCCTGGGCAACCACGCACTCGGCAAGAAGGTCGTCCAGGCGTCCCGCGAGGGCTTCGGACTGCCACCGCGGCACTTCATCGTCGTCCTCGAGACGAAGCCGACGAAGCCGACGAAGGAGCGCGGCCGTGGGGCGAAGGAGCGTGCCACCGGCGACGGACGAACGGACGAGAAGGAACGCCGAGCGCTGCCGTGGCGCCGGAAGGAGCGAGACGACGAGGACCTCTGGGCGGACACGCCGCACCGTGATCCCCAGCACGATCGCGACGTGCCCGACGGGCGCGGCGACCGCGGTTGACGGCGCACGGCTGACGGCGCACAGCTGACGGACGGGAGGCGCGGTGCCAGCGTGCACCGCGCCTCCCGTCCGTGCGCGGTCCGCGTCCGTCGACGGGCGTCAGCGCGTCACCGGGTCACGAGCGCCGCTTCGGCGTCCGCACCACCTGCCCGGCGTGCGCGAAGCCCCCACCGAAGCCGAACAGCAGCGCCAGGGTGTCCTCCGGCAGCTCCCCGCGGTGCCACGCCTTCGACAGCCCGAGCGGCACGCTCGCGGCCGAGGTGTTCCCCGACTCGACCACGTCCCGCACGACGTACTTGTCCCCGCCGCCGAGTGCCTCGGCCAGGGGCTCGATGATGCGGAGGTTCGCCTGGTGGAAGGCGAGGACGCCGATGTCGTCGAGCGTCACTCCGGCTGCGTCGACGACCGCGCGGGCGTGTCCCTCGGCCTCCGTGATCGCCCAGCGGTAGATCGACCGACCCTGCTGCGTGAAGTACTCGGGGTCGCGCGTGACCAGCACGGCCTCGTTGAGGTGCGGCACGCTCCCCCATGACACGGGTCCGATCTCCGCGGTGTCGGCAGCACCGATCACCACGGCTCCGGCACCGTCGCCGACGAGCACGCAGGTCGAGCGGTCCGTCCAGTCGGCGATGCTGGACAGGGTCTCGGAGCCGATCACGAGGGCGGTGTCCGAGGCGCCGACGCGGATCGACTGGTCGGCGAGGGCCATCGCGTACTCGAAGCCGCTGCACGCCGTGTTGATGTCGATGGGTGCCGGACCGTTCGCCATCCCGAGCGCCGCGGCGACCCGTCCGGCCGTGTACGGCGACCGCTCGCGGTGCGTGGTCGAGGCGACGACCACGAGCCCGATGTCGGAGGGCTCGAGACCGGCGTCGGCGACGGCCATCCGACCGGCCTCGATCGCCATCGACACGACGCTGTCGTCGGGGCCCGCGATCCGGCGGGTCCTGATGCCGGTGCGGGTGGTGATCCACTCGTCGTTCGTGTCGACCATCGTCGACAGTTCGTCGTTGGTGAGGACCCGGTCGGGTTGGTGGTGGCCGAAGCCGAGGATCCGGCTGCCACGGAGTGCTGGCGTGTTCACCCGCGGCACGCTACTCCCCTCGGTCCACGGCGCATGCCGGGCGGAGCATGCACGAACGAGTCGACAGCCGGTCCGGACGCCGCGCAACCGCAGCCGTCGCCGGCGCGGTCACCCCCACGCGACCGTCGCCGGTCCGGTCACCGCCGCGCCGCTGCCGTCGCCCGGTCGTTCGCCCGCTTGATCGCCTGGACGAGTTCGTCCTTGTCCATCGTCGAGCGGCCGCTGACGTCGAGGCGCTTCGCGACCTCCATCAGGTGCGCCTTCGAGGCGTTCGCGTCGACGCCGCCCTGGGTCTCCCCGGAGCCGCGCGTGCCCTCCGCGCCGGAGTCCGACGGACCGGAGGAGTCCTTCTCCTCCCAGTGGTCGCCGACCTTCTCGTACTCGTGCTTGACGGCGGCGTAGGCGGTGCGGTGTGCGCGCTCTCCCGGACCGTACGTCTCGTTCGCCGAGTCGAGCGTCTCGGCGAAGATGTCCTGCGCGTGCTCCGGCGACCGCTGCAGGGTGCTGGGGATCTCGTCCTTCGCGGGCATGGTGCGTCCTTCCGTGTGGGGTCCATCGGCCGCGCTCCGTGGAGGACGGCTCGTCCCGTTCTACGCCGGGCGCATGACCGGCACCCGCAGGGCCTGGTTCGCACACCCGCACCCGCGTAGACCGGAGGCATGGACTACACACACCTCGGACGGACAGGGCTGTCGGTGTCACGAGCGGTGCTCGGCACGATGAACTTCGGACCGGAGACCAGCGAGGACGACTCGCACGCGATCATGGACCGGGCGCACGAGCTCGGCGTGAACTTCTTCGACACCGCCAACGGCTACGGCGGCTCGGTGGGCAAGGGTGCCACCGAGGAGATCATCGGCCGCTGGTTCGCGAAGGGCGGCGGTCGACGCGAGAAGACCGTCCTCGCGACGAAGGTCTACGGCGAGATGACCGACTGGCCGAACGGCGGCAAGCTGAGCGCGCTGAACATCCGGCAGTCGCTCGACGCGAGCCTCCGTCGGTTGCAGACCGACCACGTCGACCTGTACCAGTTCCACCACGTCGACCGGGCGACCCCGTGGGACGAGATCTGGCAGGCGATCGACGTCGCCGTGCAGCAGGGCAAGGTGCTCTACGTCGGCTCGTCGAACTTCGCCGGGTGGCACATCGCGCAGGCGCAGGAGGCAGCCGCACGCCGGGGCAGCCTCGGCCTGGTGAGCGAGCAGTCGATCTACAACCTCGTCGTGCGCGACGTCGAGCGCGAGGTCCTGCCCGCCGCCCGTGAGTACGGCCTCGGGGTCATCCCGTGGTCGCCGTTGCAGGGCGGACTGCTCGGCGGGGTCATCGAGAAGACCGAGAACGGCTCCCGCCGCCTGTCCGGCCGCAGCGCGGAGTACGTCGAGGGACACCGCGACCAGCTCACCGCGTACGAGTCGCTCGCGAAGGAGCTCGGTCACACCCCGGGCGAGCTGGCCCTGGCGTGGCTGCTGCACCAGCCCGGTGTGACGGCGCCGATCACCGGCCCGCGCACGATGGAGCAGTGGGAGTCCGCGGTGCGCGCCGTCGACATCCGACTCGACCAGCGCGCCCTCGACCGGCTCGACGAGATCTTCCCGGGCCACGACACCTCGCCGGAGGACTACGCCTGGTGACCTGACAGCGCGGCGCACCACGCGCGGTGGTCGCGACCACCGGACGGGAGGCGCGGTGCGGGCCCCCCCCCCCCCGCGCCTCCCGTCCGTGGCAGGCGCCACGCGCCGTGGTCGCGACCACTGTGACCGGCACCGCACAGGACGACGGGCCCCGCGCCTGCTGTGTGCGCGGGGCCCGTCGTCATGCGGGTGGTGCGGTGTCTAGCGGACCGCGACCGGGGTCTCGTCGCGCTCCTCGTAGAGCACGTAGCCCTCTTCACCGTGGACCGCGGTGTCGATGCCGGCGACCTCGTCCTCGGTCTTCACGCGGAAGCCGATCGTCTTCTCGATGGCGAAGCCGATCACGAAGGCCAGGACGAACGAGTAGACCAGGACGGCTGCGGCGGCGACGGCCTGCTTGCCGAGCTGCTCGAAGGAGCCCGAGTAGATGAGACCGGTGTCGTCGGCGAAGAAGCCGAGGTAGAGCGTGCCGAAGATGCCGCCGACGAGGTGGACGCCCACGACGTCGAGCGAGTCGTCGAAGCCGAGCTTGTACTTGAGGTCGATCGCGAAGCAGCAGACCACACCGGCGAGGAAGCCGAGCAGGATGCCCCAGCCCGGGGTGAGCGCGGCGCAGGCCGGGGTGATCGCGACGAGACCGGCGACGGCACCCGAGGCGGCACCGACGGAGGTGGCCTTGCCGTCCTTGAGCTTCTCGATGAGGAGCCATCCGAGGATCGCGGCGGCCGGAGCGGCGAGCGTGTTCACCCAGGCGAGGGCGGCGATGCCGTCAGCGGCGCCCTCCGAGCCGGCGTTGAAGCCGAACCAGCCGAACCAGAGGATGGCCGCACCGAGGAGCACGAAGGGCGGGTTGTGCGGCTTGTGCGCGCCCTTGGCGAAGCCGACGCGCTTGCCGAGCACGAGCGCCAGGGCGAGACCCGCGGCGCCGGCGTTGATGTGCACCGCGGTGCCACCGGCGAAGTCGATGACGCCCCACGTGGCGAACATGCCCGAGGTGAGGTTGAAGACCCAGGAGGCGACCGGGAAGTAGACGACGGTGACCCAGACGCCGGCGAAGATCATCCACGCGCCGAACTTCGCGCGGTCGGCGATCGCACCGGAGATCAGGGCGACGGTGATGATCGCGAACGTGGCCTGGAAGCCGACGAACGCCATCGACGGGTACGCGGCGTCGATCGTCGAGGCCTTGGCCTCCTCGAACGCCTGGCCGAGGCCGATCTGGTTCCAGTCGATGCTGAAGAACCCGACGATGCCCGCGACGTTCGTGCCCTCGCCGTGGTTCGCGAAGGCGATCGCGTAGCCGTAGAGCACCCAGAGGACGCCGACCAGGGCGATCGCTCCGAAGGACATCATCATCATGCTGATGACGGACTTGGCCTTCACCAGGCCGCCGTAGAAGAAGGCCAGGCCGGGTGTCATGAACAACACCAGCGCCGCCATGATCAACACGAATGCCGTGTTGCCCTGATCAAGCATCTGTTCACCTCTCGCGATTGCAGTGCGGCTCTCGGGACCGCCCTCGGGTGCTGACGAGTCTGGCGACACGACGTTTCGCGAGGGAGCACGATGTGTTTCGCGGGTGTAACGCGTGGGGCTCCCGTGTGAACGGTGTGTTTCCGGACACCGGATGACGGGTCCGACACCGCTGACGGGACGCCGCGAGGGCCGGACGGTCGCGCGCGTCGGACGGGAGGCCCGTGGCGGTGTCGCCACGGGCCTCCCGTCCGACGGTGGCTCAGTCGGCCGCGCGGGACAGCGCGACCACGCGCGACGCGGCCCGCAGGTACTTCTTGCGGTAGCCCCCGTCGAGCATCGCCTGCGGGTACACCTGGTCGAGCGGCGTACCGGACGCGACGATGCGCACCTGCGCGTCGTAGAGGCGGTCGACGAGCGCCACCCAGCGCAGTGCGTCGGTCTGGTCGGTGAACGCCTGCACGTCGGTGAGCCCGACGGCGTCGAGCCCGTCCACCAGCGCGACGTACTTCGACGGGTGCACGGTCGCCAGGTGGTCCACGACCGCACGGAAGTCGTCGAGCGTCGTCGCCCCACCGGGCAGTGCACCGACGACGTCCTCGACCACCCGCGCCGACTCGTCCACGGCCCGACGGCGGTAGTCGAGCCCGTCGATCCGCATCGTCTCGAACCGGTCGGACATCGCCTGGATCTCGCGCAGGAAGTCCTGCGCGGCGAACCGGCCCTCGCCCAGCGCACCGGGCGGGGTGTTCGACGTCGCCGCGAAACGCGTGCCCGACTCGGACAGCTCCTTGATGAGTCGGGTCATCACCATCGTGTCGCCCGGGTCGTCGAGCTCGAACTCGTCGATGCACACCAGGGACGTCCCGCGGAGCAGGTCGACCGTGCCCTGGAACCCGAGCGCGCCGACGAGCGCGGTGTACTCGATGAACGTGCCGAACGTCTTCCGCGACGGCTCCGCGTGGTACGCCGCGGCGAGCAGGTGCGTCTTGCCGACGCCGAACCCGCCGTCCAGGTACACGCCGGAGCGCGCCGACTGGACCGGTTCGCGGCGGCGGCCGAACAGGCCGCGCCGCGCTGGCTCCGGCCGTGTCGCGACGAAGGCCTCGACCGCGTCGCGCACCGCCGCCTGCGACGGGTACTCGGGGTCCGGCCGGTAGCTGGCGAACGACGCGTCGGCGAACTGCGGCGGCGGGACGAGCGCTGCGGCCATCTGCTGCGGCGTCACCTGCGGATCGCGGTCGACGAGGTGTGCAGGCAAGTGTGGCCCCTCCGGGAAGCATGTCGTGCGGTGTCACGTTGCAGGTGGCGGTCGGTACGTCCGCGTACCGTTGCCCGCGGGCACCGAGGACCGATCCTATGCCTCGCCCGCCCCGCTCGTCCCGCAGCCTGGAGGTACCCCCGATGACCGCACCGGTCGACCCGTCCGAGAAGTTCGCCGCCTACGCCCACCCCGAGCGCCTGGTGTCGACCGAGTGGCTCCAGGAGCAGCTCGACGCCGGTACCGGGTCCCCCGACCTCGTGGTCGTCGAGTCCGACGAGGACGTCCTGCTCTACGAGACGGGCCACGTCCCCGGCGCGGTGAAGATCGACTGGCACACCGACCTCAACGACCCCGTCCAGCGCGACTACATCGACGGCGAGGCCTTCGCCCGGCTCGTCGGCGGCAAGGGCATCGGCCGCGACACCACCGTCGTGATCTACGGCGACAAGAACAACTGGTGGGCCGCGTACGCCCTCTGGGTGTTCACGCTGTTCGGCCACGAGGACGTCCGGCTGCTCGACGGTGGCCGGGCGAAGTGGATCGCCGAGGACCGCGCGGTCACGACCGACCGTACCGAGGTCACCCCGGTCGAGTACCCCGTCGTGGAGCGCCGCGACGAGCAGGTCCGCGCCTTCAAGGAGGACGTGCTCGAGCACCTCGGCAAGCCGCTCATCGACGTGCGCAGCGCACCCGAGTACTCCGGCGAGCGCACCACGGCCCCGGACTACCCGGAGGAGGGCGCCCTGCGCGCCGGACACGTCCCGACCGCCGTGAACATCCCCTGGGCCACCGCGGCCGCTCCCGACGGCACGTTCAAGAGCCGGCAGGAACTGGACGCCGTCTACCGCGACGGCGCCGGCATCGGGGGTGCCGACGAGGTCATCGCCTACTGCCGCATCGGCGAGCGCTCGAGCCACACCTGGTTCGTGCTGCAGCACCTGCTCGGCTACGACAACGTCCGCAACTACGACGGTTCGTGGACCGAGTGGGGCAGCGCCGTGCGCGTCCCGATCGCCACGGGCACCGAGCCGGGTACCGTTCCCACCCGATGAGCACCGAACTCCCCCGCCCCCTCGCCGAGATCCGCGACGACTTCCTCGAACTCTCGCAGCAGGACCGCCTCCAGCTGCTCCTCGAGTTCTCCGACGAGCTGCCCGCGCTGCCCGAGCGGCTGCAGGGGCACGAGGACGAGCTCGAGCGTGTCGAGGAGTGCCAGTCCCCCGTCTTCATCACCGTCACGGTGGGTGCGGAGGGCGATGCGCCGGACGTGGTCCGGATGCACGCGACGGCGCCACGCGAGGCACCGACCACCCGCGGCTTCGCGTCGATCCTGGCGCAGGGGCTGTCCGGGTTGTCCGCACCCGAGGTCCTGGCGGTCCCGGTGGACTACCCGCTGACGCTCGGACTCACCGAGGCGGTCAGCCCGCTGCGGATCCGGGGCATGGTCGGCATGCTCGGTCGGGTGCAGCGGCAGGTGCAGGCGGCCGCTGCGGACTGATGGCGGTCTCCTGACGGACGGGAGGCGCGGGGGCCGGCCGCCCCCCCCCCCCCCGCC